>CAIUWU010000176.1 GCA_903902945.1 uncultured Pseudomonadota bacterium | reverse complement strand
TTTTACAATGGCCGTCGATCGCACTCAACATTGGGCTACCAATCCCCGATCGAATTCGAGCGGGAATTTTTGAGAGACGCTGCCTAAACAGGTGTCCGGTTTTTGTTGACCATTACAATAAGGGCTTAAGCGGCGTAGAGCAGAAGCTTTCAGAGATACATGAGTCGCTGAAGGCAATCATTGTCGAAATTGGAGTGGTCGACACAGCATCATCGGTGGAGATAGTTGAAATTGAAACGGAAATCGAGTCCAAACTAACAGATGTTCAAGTCAGTTCCCTGCTTTCACTTCTCAAGGATGAATCACTAGAAGAATCAGAGGCTGATCTAATTTTGGGTTTTCTCCGGTCGCATAGTGATGACATTCTGGATCAAATACCTGATTTGTTGCGGCGATTTCCGAACTTAACGAAGCACATCTATTCTGTGTGCGGAAACATTTCAGAAAAAGCAGAATTAGCCGTTGCTCTGCTGGCATACCTGAAAAAGGAAAGTTTCTTTCTCGAATACCAACTGTTTTGGCTGGCTTGCATCGCGGAGGATCACCTCTTTGGCCAAGGGTGCTATGGTGATCTCTTGATGAAACTATATGAACTCACCCAAGACTTTAAGGTTGCGCGTGCTAAGGTTCTCGAAATTCCCGAGCAAGGATTTGGCTTCAAGGAGATCAGGAGCGAATACCTGAAGACTGGCCAATCGGACTGGCTTTCATGGGCATCAGCCATGGGTTCGAGAACCTTGCTGGCCGCTGAGCGAAACTATGCTCTGGACTACTTCTCAAAGGGATCGCCAATGAACTTTCTGATTGCAGGTTGCGCGAAGAAGTTCTGAGTTACTGCTGTGACGCCTAACCTAACCCCTCGCTCAACCCCCGACTCACTACAGCAGACGGGGTTAGCTCGAACGTTGAATGACTGCTAATTCAAGCCCTTCCGACATTAAGCATAAGGGTTCGAAGTCAACTAGGGCCGAAAACGCCCTTCCATTCTCCTATCAGAATTAAAACTAACTTTCCGAATAGTCTCGCCGTTAATGGTCCTTAACCAGCACCGCAACCAGGGCTTCGAGACGCTGAACACTGTGGTCACAGGCCTGGATACTATCCTGAACCTGCATCTTGAAACGCAGGCTGATCGATTCGCCACTGATCTCACGTTCGGCATATTCATTTAACAACTCACAGGATTCATGCATCGCTTGTTCGGTTTGCTCGAACTGTTCGTCTTCTATCGGATTTTCAGAATCAGACAGCATCATCAAGCGACTGATCAGCTGATTCTGACGCCGAAACACATCTTCGGCATAGGCAGAAAAATTATCTTGCTGACTACCGGCAGGTACCGAAGCACAACCGGTCAACCAAACCGAAAACAGCATCGGCAATAAGGTAATCAGCGATTTTCTCATGCGAACCATCAGTGTTTTTCGGCAGTAAAAATACAATATTCGGTCAGCTTTTCGGTAAACAGCACATGCTGAGCCAGACCAACCAGATAATTCGCGGTCTGGGCTTTGGTTCTCAACCCCAGCCACTGGCTGATTTTCTGTACCGGCTGCAGGCGTTTGGCA
Source organism: uncultured Pseudomonadota bacterium (assembly GCA_903902945.1). Taxonomy (GTDB): domain Bacteria; phylum Pseudomonadota; class Gammaproteobacteria; order Methylococcales; family Methylomonadaceae; genus Methylomonas. The sequence goes on along the minus strand of CAIUWU010000176.1, from coordinate 3,446 downwards.
ACCTTATACATATAGTCAGCCGACGCCATGGTCTGAGCAGTAATGTCATGGCAGACAATACCGGAAAAGCCCTGCTGTTCCAGCAAGCCGGTAAACTCATCACGGGCACACAGATTGGGTACTGCCCAGCCGTTTAAACAGGTTACTACCGCATCCCACTGACGCTGATCGAACTGGCGTTGCAGCAAGAAACCGTCACAAACCACCAAACGCCCGCCTTTACGCAATAGCCGATAGGCTTCACGCAGAAACTCGCCCTTATTCAGCGCATGACAGGAACTTTCCAGCGCCCACACCACATCAAACGATTCATCGGCAAACGGTGTGGCACAAAAATCGGCCACTTCAAAATCAACCTTGTCATCCACACCATGACGCTTGGCGTGTTGCGCTGCATAAGCAGCCTGCTTGGCACTGATGGTAATACCGGTCACGGTGTTGCCATGTTCGCGCGCCATCCAGATACTGCTGCCACCGATGCCGCAACCGGCATCCAGTACTTTATCGCCGGGCTGAATCGCGGCACGCTGATAGAGCTCGGCATTTTTGTTCAACAAAGCCTGATGCTGCTGATAGGGCTGGTTGCTGTCCCAATAACCATAATGCAAAGCCAGATTATCGGCATTGCACCAGGCAAACAGATAATCACGATAGCAATCATCATAGTGTTGGGCGGTATCAGCCTGCAGCTGCTCGCTGGAGAGTTGGGCGTTTTGACGCAGGCTTTGGTCGCGGTAGTCTTGGTTGGGTTCGAGGATGTGATACATAACAGTGTCAATGAAACCCGTCAGCGGGCTGGTTGGCCATTATAATTCAGTTCGGCAATACGCTGACTGTTTGTCGGCATTTGATGGCTAATTTGCAGTACTTTGAAAGCCTGTTTAAAGCTTAATTGTTTAATTTGCTCCGGTTCGTGACCAAAACGGATTTTGAATAGCCGCAGCTGCTTACCGGCCGGCAGAGTCGCCAATATCTCCTGCAAACGCTGGTCTAATAGCTGTCGAGCTAATGCCAACTCGGCATCAGCCGGCGCTGCCGGTGGCGGCGCATCACTGCTGTTTTTGCTTGTTAATTGCTGTTTGCTGCTGGCCTCACGCATTGCCTGCAAACGACTGCTTCTGGTAATTACCAGCTCGGATGCGATTTGGGGTTGATTACTCATGGACTAGTCAGGTTTGACATCGGCAATCAGACTGCGGATCACTACCGAAGCACAGACCCCGCCAAATGCAGCCGGTAAATAGGAAATGGTGCCGTAAGCCGACTTTTTATAGTTGCTGCCATCGGTATACATCAACGATTCTTTGACCACTACTTCCGGCGAGAACACTACTTTCAGACCTTTGCTGATGCCTTTTTTGCGCAGCCGCAGACGAATGAACTGGGCAAACGGACAATTATAAGTTTTGGAAATATCCGTCACCCGTAACTGCGTTGGATCGAACTTACCGCCGGCCCCCATCGAACTGATGATTTTCAGCTTGCGAGTTTTGGCAGCGCGAATCATATGAATTTTGGGTGTCAGGCTGTCAATCGCATCGATAACGTAGTCAAAATCCTGACTGACCAGATCCGCCGCCGTATCCGGGGTAATGAATTCATGACGGATATGCAGTTTTAAATCCGGGTTGATCGCCAGCAGTCTGGCGCCCATCACATCGGCCTTGGACTGCCCATGAGTGGTTGCCAGTGCCGGCAATTGCCGGTTACGGTTACTGGGATCGACCACATCGCCATCGACTATGGTCATCTCGCCGACTCCGGCACGACAGATGAATTCGGCGGCAAATGACCCTACTCCGCCCATGCCAACCACCAGGACATGCGATTGTTGCAATTTATCGAGCCTGGCTTTACCCACCAGTAATTCAGTCCGTGATAGCCACGCTAAATCAGTCATCTAAAAATACTCTTTGAAAATTGGAAGCAAGCTGACGTTTGAGACTATCAACATCAGAATTGATAATTTTAGCCGCAGCGGCATATACAGCGTCAATGTTAATCGTATCGGCCGCATCGGTTTCCAGAAACAATTTATCGACTGGAATCAACGGTAAAGATTTAACGGCGCGGCTACCAGGATTTAGCAAAGCTTTGCCGAACGATAAATAAAAGCCGTGAGCCAGCAACTGCTTAACCAGTTCCGGATGACTATTACAACCGTGAACGATCCAGGCTTTAGCGTGATCGGCATGCCGTTGTTTGATAGCGATCAGCTGATTAAATGCGCGTACGCAATGGATGATCAAAGGTTTACGCCACTGGGTTGCCAGCACAATCTGTCGTTCGAACGCACTGATCTGTAAATCCATGGGTACTGCGATGACGCTGTCCAGACCGCATTCGCCGATTGCCAGCAAACGGGGATGATTTTCCAGTCGGTCCAGCTGATGCGCCCAGTCGCTGCCTATGTTCCAGGGATGAATCCCCGCGCTGTAAAAGCTTGTCGACGGCCTTTCCGAGTCAGCCTCCAAGTCGATGCTGATTAAGGCGATTAGCGCCTGATTGTCTGACCAGTGACAATGTACATCGATATAAGGCGCTGCTTTCAACCATGCGCGGCAATCTTGTTGTTCTGACATATTACTAATCAACCTTATCAATCCGATATCGCACGGTATAATGCGTTTTTTTGTCTGCTTAGCAAACCACAATGGCGCAATATATTTTTTCCATGAACCGGGTTGGTAAAGTCGTACCACCCAAAAAACACATTCTCAAAGATATTTCCCTTTCGTTTTTCCCGGGCGCCAAAATTGGCGTATTAGGTCTAAATGGCTCCGGTAAATCGACATTGCTGCGCATCATGGCTGGCGTCGACAAGGAAATCGAAGGCGAAGCGATTCCACTGAAAGGTATCAACATAGGCTATTTGCCTCAAGAACCCCAACTGGATCCAAATAAAACCGTACGCGGCAATATCGAAGAGGCGGTAGCGGGTATAAAAGAAGCCCTGGCTAAACTCGACGCCGTTTATGCGGCTTACGCCGATCCCGACGCTGATTTCGATGCTCTGGCTGCCGAACAGGCCAAACTGGAAGACATTATCAATGCCTGTGATGGTCACAATCTGGAGCGTACGCTGGAAATTGCTGCTGACGCCTTGCGTCTGCCAGACTGGGATGCCGATGTTACCAAATTATCCGGTGGTGAAAAACGCCGGGTTGCCTTGTGCCGCCTGCTGCTGTCCAAACCTGACATGCTGCTGCTGGACGAACCGACCAACCATCTGGATGCCGAATCGGTTGCCTGGCTGGAACGCTTCCTACATGACTACACCGGCACCGTGGTAGCCGTCACCCACGACCGTTACTTCCTCGACAATGTCGCCGGCTGGATTCTGGAGCTGGACCGCGGCATGGGGATTCCTTGGGAAGGCAATTATTCATCATGGTTGGAGCAAAAGGAAAAACGTCTGGAACTGGAAGAGCGTCAGGAGTCCTCCC
>CAIUWU010000175.1 GCA_903902945.1 uncultured Pseudomonadota bacterium | reverse complement strand
GTATCGGACAATAACCAATCGCGAAACTCACCCACGCACAAGGATGCAACCGGTTTAAATGCTTCTGCATTGTGTTGTTCCAGAATCAGTTGTGAAACTTCATCACATTCTGGAGCAATCAAGGGTTCCTCAATAAACTGCCTTAAAGGCACTTCAGACAAAAGCTGCTGTGCAACCGCACGTTCAACCTCGGTTGCAGCAGATAACCCGGCCAGATCATCTGCTGCACGTCGGGGTGATGCTTTGGCCATCAAAACACGAAGATTTTCAAAGGTAAAATTCTTACCATTTACGGTTGCTGAGTAATGCATACTTTAGAGCCACTAGCCATCGCTGACTTGTTTATCAGTTAAAAAATTAGCATATGACATCGGTATGACTGATTTATGACATCAATACACACGGCGTATTGCAAAAAATAGAATTAAAGCACGCTTTAGTCGGGGTTATGTTTGAAAAACCACATCTGATAAAGGCTCATCAAAATCTGCATGCCCATCGACAAGCCCATCAGTGCGCCGCTGAGCACTACCACATAAGCGAAGCCAGCCAGGGTTTTGGTCAGAAACCAAGAGAGAATATCCAGCAGCATCGCCACAAACGGAATCACTACCGCAATCCGTTTGACATAAATATTTATTTCGCAGAGCAGAAAAATTCTGCCGACAAAATACAGAATAAAGGCGATTCCGAATAAATGAATATGGGAAACCCTGACCAGGGACGGCACACTGGCGCCACCGTTGCTTTTGGTCACTTCCGAAACACCGCTATAGCTGGTCAAATCGGGCAGATCGCGATTGACCGCCGGATTGTGACAGGTAATGCAGTCGCGATTCAGAATCGGCGCAATCTGCTGCTGATAGCCAGCCTCATCGGCACCGGTCTGAATCCAGCGCAAAATCAGCTCCTTATCAGTTTTGTAGCGCAGATTGGGCTCCATGATGCCATTAATCGCGGAAGCCAGACGGGATTGGGTGTCAGAGCCGTGGTACATGATCACGATATCGTCAATCGCCAGCCCCGGCTTACCGTCGCGGCCCTGATGGGTGTAATACAGATTAATCAGCGCCATCAGATAACCCAGACCTATCGTCAGCAAAAACACAGTATTGAGAATTTTCTCACTGGTGGACAAGTCACTAAAACGCCTGTATTTCAAAACCATCGATGCTCCCGGGTTAACGGTTTTATAAAGTCTCGGAAAACATTTTCCGAGCCCGCGTTGAACGACAAGCTCACTATGCTGCGCTGCAACGTAAGGGCCGATTATCCACAAAACGCAATACTTGCCAAGCAAGCCCAAGCCCTGACAGAATAGCGCCCCATTACCTATAGGAATTCCGTGGTTTTGCTGTACTAGGATCGTTTCCGGCCTTCAACCGAGCAGACTCAGTAAATCTCATATGCTCCGTTGACCGTCGTTTGTTTAACCGCGCCGCTTATTCAGCGGACATTGTTGCTGAGATTAGCATGAGCTTTTGTCGTTCACCCATCCTGCCTGTTGCGCTGCTCGCCTGCCAGCTGAGCGCCTGTACCGTCGGCCCCGATTACATCAGACCCTCCGCACCAGTCGCGGCAGAATTCAAAGAAAGCAAAGACTGGAAAACTGCCGATCCCCGTGACCATGTGCTGGGCAGTAACTGGTGGGAATTATTCGGCGATCCGCTACTCAACAGCCTGGAACAGCAGGTTGCCAGCAATCAGTCGATTATCCAGGCCGAGGCACAATACCGTCAGGCACAACATCTGGTGCAGTCGGCTCAGTCGTCATTATTGCCACTGGCTTCGCTGAATGGCAGTTTTAATAATTTCAGATCGGCGAAAGGTCAGAGCCAGGTAATTCCCGGCATCCGCACCTTGTTCAACAATTCGGTGACCATGGCCTGGGAACCGGATTTATGGGGCAGCGTTCGCCGTCAGATTGAAAGTAATATCGCTAGCGCCCAGGCCAGTGCCGGCACCCTGCAAGGCTTGCGCCTAGCCACCCAGGCCAGTCTGGCCGACGCTTATTTCCAGCTGCGGGCACTGGATGCCCAAAAGCAGCTCTACGATGAAACCGTAGCCGCTTATCAACAAACCTTAAAAATTACCCAGAATCGCTATGCGGTCGGTGTGGTTGCGAAAACCGATGTGGTGCAGGCTGAAACGCAGTTGCAATCAGCCAGGGCTCAAGCGCTGAATCTGGGGATTCAGCGTGCCAAATACGAACATGCGATTGCCGTGCTGATCGGCAAGACCCCGGCAGAATTCAGTATTGCGGCCAGTGACTTTACGGTTCAGGCGCCGGCAATTCCGCTGTCCTTGCCTTCCGAACTGCTGGAACGCCGCCCCGATATCGCCACCGCAGAACGTCAGATTGCGGCAGCCAATGCCCAGATCGGCGTTGCCAAAGCCGCTTACTATCCATCGCTGAATCTGGCGATGAGCAATGGCTTTCAGTCATCCAGTGTTTCCAGCCTGTTCAACTCGCTTAGCCGCTACTGGGCTTTGGGCCCTGCCGCCGGCGCTTTGACCATTTTTGACGGCGGCGTCAAGAACGCCCAGTACCAACAGGCAATCGCCTCTTTTGACGCCAGTGTCGCCGCTTACCGGCAAACCGTATTGACCGGCTTTCAGGAAGTTGAAGACAATCTGGCTGCGCTGCGGATTCTGGAACAGGAAACCGAAGTGCAGCACCAAGCAGTCACCGCGGCTAACAAGGCGCTGGAGCTGACTATCAACCAGTATCAGGCCGGTACTATCAGTTATCTGAATGTGATGACGGCCCAGACCGCCGCCTTGTCCAACCGGCAAACCGCAGTGCAGTTACAGGCGCAGCGGCTAAGCACGGCGGTGTTGTTAATCAAGGCGCTTGGCGGCGGCTGGCAGGAGCAACTGTTACCTAGCGAACAGCAGGCCAGCGGCGAACGTAAATGGACCGATTATCTGATTCTGCCGCTGGTCGAATAGAGGCTGTGCTTAACCGGAACTTTGTGCCTGACTGATATGACTATTGGCCGGCACACTATGGGTTAACCAGACATTACCGCCAATCGTCGAACCTTGTCCGATGACAATCCGGCCCAGAATGGTGGCCCCGGCATAAATCACCACATTGTCTTCGACAATCGGATGCCGGGCATTCCCTTTGACCAGCATCCCGTTATCGTCTTTATCGAAGCGTTTGGCGCCCAGTGTCACTGCCTGATACAAACGCACATTGCGGCCGATGATGGCCGTCTCGCCAATCACCACCCCAGTGCCGTGATCGATAAAGAAACTTTCACCAATCGACGCGCCGGGATGAATATCGATTCCAGTGCTGGAATGGGCAATTTCAGCAATCATTCGCGCCACCAGCGGTGCCCCCGCCTGATAGAGAATATGCGCCAGCCGGTGATGCAAAATGGCGACAATGCCGGGATAACAGACCAGCACTTCATCGGGACTACGGGCAGCCGGATCGCCTTCATAAGCGGCCTGAATATCGGTATCCAGCAGAATCCTGACCTCGGGCAACCGAGCTGCAAAGGAGGCAACCATCACCGAGGCTTCGCCATTGGCGTCCAGCTGCCGGCCTTGTTCTTCGGCGACAAAATTGAGTTCCAAAGCCAGTTGTTTGTGCAGATGACTCAGCGCAGTTTCCAATGTATGACCGACAAAATAATCCACCCCTTCATCGGTCAAACCCGGCACACCCAGCCGGTTGGGAAACAGCGCTGCCGCCAGCTGATCGATAATCTGACTCAGCTGCTTGCGCGAAGGTAATTTAGGCGGCTGATGCAGCCGTTGCCGTTGTGCCAGTGATTGCTCGCGCAATTGGCGTAACTGGATTACCAAGTCTTGAATGTCCCAATGCGCTGCGTATGGTTTCTGTGTCATGTTCCGGTTTGATTTGATAAGGCGTCGATAGAGAATCTGATCTGAATCGACCGCTAAAAAGACAGTGCTCAGGCTTTGCAGCCGATGAAGGGGGTGGAAATTACTTGCTTTCAGGGACTCATGTCAAGGCAAGCCATCAGCAAAGCAACCGATTGCCTGTCTCAGAGCGTATCAGTGATCTATGGCTGGCGTTTGGCAGCGGTTTTGACGAAAGCCTTTGGCTCCGTTAACATCACCGCCTTCTAATATATGGGTAAGCGGCTATACCGCCGCATTTTTTGCAGAGTACTTAATTAATGACCACATTCGCTATTTTATCGGCCATAGCTGGCGGTGCCATTATCGGCCTGACCGCAGCATTACTATTACTGACCCATAATCGGGTGGCCGGCATTTCCGGGATCGCCGCCGGCATCCTGCCACCGTGGACTGCAGAAAGCGGCTGGAGAGCCTGTTTTCTGGCTGGATTGATACTCAGCGGCCCGCTGTACAGACTGGCGGGCGGCACCATCACCATGGAAATCAACGGTTCTGTTCCGCTGATGGCTATCGCTGGTTTACTGGTGGGTTATGGCAGCCGTCTTGGCGGCGGCTGCACCAGCGGTCATGGCATTTGCGGGATCGCTCGCCTGTCGATGCGCTCAGTGGTTGCCACCTTAGTATTCATGCTGGTTGCCGGCATCGTCGTTTTCGGAGTGCGTCATGGCCTTTAACAACTCCAATCTGTTTAAAAATTTGCTGGCCCTATTACTGGGACTGGCCTTTGGCCTGGGCCTGATTATTGCCAATATGACCAACCCCGCCAAGGTTCTGGCCTTTCTGGATGTTGCCGGTGACTGGGACCCCAGTCTGGCGTTTGTGATGGCTAGCGCCTTACTGACACTGGCTATTGCTCAGCGCTTTATCAAAAATTCGCCGGAAAATCTGTTGATCCAGTCGCAATCGTCTTGCGATGGCACCCAAAGCGGTATCGATAAAAATTTGTTGCTGGGCGCGGCAACCTTCGGCACAGGCTGGGGTTTGTCCGGCATTTGCCCCGGCCCGGCATTTGTCGGCCTGAGCAGCGGAGAAATCAGCAGTTACAGCTTCTTTGCCGCGATGTTGCTCGGCTTTATGGCTTTCAACTGGGTCAACCGCCACCATTAACTAGCCGGGATCTGCCGGATAGTGTGGATATTAATCAGCATGGCCACGCTTTCCGCCAACAAAGCCGGCCAGGCCTGCCAGTAAACATCATTGGCAATCCAGCTCAGACTGGATAGCAGCAAGACACTGCGCATGGCGCGATTATTCAGGTAGAACAAGGCCATAGTGGTATTCAGCACCGCAAAGGCTGGCAGCAAAGAAGGCCAGCCTTGCCAGGAAACAGCGGTCAAACCGCAGAACACCAGCGCAAAAAAGCTCACGGCCTGGGTTTTATGGGCCGGTTTTTCCAGAAAGGCCGACAACAGACTGCGCACTGCTGTCAGCCCCATATTCAGCGCGGCCGTGGCAGCGCCCAGCAAGGCATACTGCAAAGCCCATAGCACGGCAGCCCAGGCCGACCAGCGCCGGAAACGCTGTCCGCAATGCAGATAATAGGCCCACCATTCCGCCACGACCGCTACACAGCCGATGGCATAAGCCCAGACAGTGACTGATTGATTAAACAACAATATCCCCTTATTTTTTGGTATAAAGACTGCCGACGTTGCTGACGTTAACACCATTAAAAAAATAATCCCATCAATCAGGCAGAACAACATGATCTCAACCAGCATTTATCTCTTAACCGTAGCGTTTTTCGGATATGTGATTTACTCCCTAAAAAGCAAATAAGCAGTCATACCAGCCTACCAGCACAGCTTCGATATTATTGATCATTTCCCTGTAAGGCTCACCCGCAACCCGGATTCCGGCAATCCGCCGGAATGACGGTGTGCAACCCCCCTCAGCCGGATAAGCGCTAAATCGCCTAGGACAATTGGCCCTGACTGCCTATAATTGCCGCTTTTTGAATTTTCCTTACTGAGGCCGGAATGCTATCTGAAACTGTCTTAGCCTTGTCTCAATGGCAACTAACGCTTACCAATCTGCTCCATCTGCTGTTTGTACCTCTCAGTCTGGGTTTGTCGCTGCTGGTAGCGATACTGGAAATCCGCTTTTTGATCACTGGCGACCGGCATTATCTTGAGGCAGGACGCTTCTGGGCCAAGCTGTTCAGCATCGCTTTTGCGCTCTCGATGATTAGCCGTTTAGCGGTGCTGGCTCAGTTTGGCAGTACCGGCTCTTATTTCGCCCGCTATGCCGGTGACAGCTTTGCCCTACCGCTGGCCATCGAAGCTTTCAGCAGTTTTTTTCTGGCTTCGGTGCTGTTTGGGCCGTTCTGGTTCGGCTGGGTGCATCTCAAACCCAGACAACATGCCATGCTCAGCAGCCTGCTGGCTCTGAGTCTGCATCTATCAGCGTTGTGGCTGATCTGCGCCTATGCCTGGCTGGATCACCCGGTCGGAGCGTTTTTTAATCCTGAATCCTTACGCATGGAACTGAGCGACAGCTGGCAGGTGCTAAACAATCCGGCCTTGAGCGCATACACCCTGCATTTCATCGGCCTTGCCTATGCGGTAGCCGCCGGTTTCATCGTCAGTGTCTGTGCCTGGCTACAATGCAATCAAGCTGATCACACTATCGCCCGCAGCAGTCTCGGTCTGGCGGCAAGCGCCGGCGGCGTCGCGATCCTGCTGCTGGCTTTACACGGCAACAGCCAACCGGCCAGTCTGGCCGAGACCGTACAGCAAAACGCCCTGCGCGGCATCGATAACCAAACCCAGCTGAGCGCAATCGAGAACCACATCCGTAACGGTCTGGCGGCTTATCGCAGTCTGGAAGCTTGGCGTGAAGACGAAAAAAATGCCCCGTTACCGGCCAATTTCGAGCAGCAAAAAACCGATATGGGTTATGCCTTATTACTGAAACGCTGGCTGCCGAAACTGCAAAATGCCAATGATCAACAGATCAGACTCGCTGCCCAATCAGCACTGCCGGCACAGCCGCAGTTATTGTTCTGGGGCCACCAGCTGCTGACGGGTGCCGGCCTTATCAGTCTGCTGCTATTTGTGCTGGCCGGCTATCAGGCCTGGCGTCGTGGCGCCGCTCAGCCGGGTCTGACCAAACTGTTGCAGCTGGCACTGCCCTTGAATGGCTTGCTGGCGCTGGGTGATATCGTCATCAGCCGCCTGCTGCATCAGCCTTGGCTGGTCAATGAAATCCTGCCGGCTTTCCTCAGCTATTCATCGTCAAGCGCCCAGGAGCTGATTATCAGCCTGAGTCTTTACACACTGACCGGCGCCGCGCTGATTTCGATTGCAGTCAGCGTCATAGTAAACATCGTTCGCAGCACTGTTCCTGCAGGAGCCTCTCAATGAACCTGGATTTTGAAACCCTGCGGCTGCTGGCCTGGGCCTTATTGATTCTGAGCCTGATCGGTTATGGCTTGTGTGAAGGTATCAGCCTGGGAACGATGGCATTGCTGACCTTCGTCAGCCGTCATGATCCCGAACGGCAGTTACTGATTGCCAGTATCGCGCCGACCAGTTTTCTGCAGCAAGCCTGGCTAATTGCAGTGATTGCTTTGTTGTTTGCCGCCTGGCCGCTGGTCTATGCGGTAGGCTTTGCCTGTATGCAACCACTGATTTTAATGATCATCCTGGCCTGGCTGATAAGGCCGCTGGCGCTGATTTTCAGAAATGCCGCCGAACAGATCTGGCGACAACGCTTTGACAAACTGTTGGCCTACAGCAGCCTGCTGGCGATAGTCAGTCTGGGCCTGATTGCCGGCAACGTGATCAAAGGCATTCCGTTTCATCTCGATGATCAGATGCATATCGTATTTCTGGGTGATTTCTGGGCTCTGCTGAATCCGTTTGCTTTGTTGATTGCGGCAACAGCAAGCAGTCTGCTGCTGTTTCACGGCGCATTGTTTCTGCAACTCGATCAGCGCGCCTCTTTCAATGAGGCCTGCCGGGCACTGGCGTTAAAAGCCGGTAGCGTTTTTATACTGCTGTTTATTGTCAGCGGACTGTGGGTCAGCCGTCTGGAGGGCTATCACATCAGTTCCGACATCATCACCCATGCTGCCAGCAACCCCTTGCTGAAATTTGTCAAACGCGGCGAAGAGCTGTGGATGGACAATTACCAACACCAGATCAGCCTGTGGGCTTTACCGGTTATCGCCATCATCAGCGCCGGTCTGGGAACCTGGTTTTGTTACCGGCACAAGACTTACGCGGCTTTTTTATCGAGCTGCGTCAGTATCGCCACGGTCATTTTGACCATCGCGCTGACCCTGTTTCCGTTCATTCTGCCCTCCAACCGCTCGCTCAACACCTCGCTGACCTTATGGGATAGCAGTTCCAGCGCCGGTAATCTGGCATTACTGCTACCGGTTATTGGGCTTGCCCTGCCATTAATGGCCTTCATCAGCCGCTGGGCCTATCGGATGCCTAATCAGTTAAGCCAGCAAAACCGGGCCGATGCCTGTGCTGCGGCTGACAATCACAGCTGTTAACTATTTTTTTAATCCTTATGGAAAATGACTATGTCTGATTTACCCAACTGCCCGCAATGCAACTCGGAATATACCTATCATGATGGCGCGCTGACCATCTGCTCAGAATGCGGTCATGAATGGTCGGCCGAGGCCGGCGGCGATACTCAGGATGACAACCGCGTCATCAAAGATGCACACGGCAATGTGTTGCAGGACGGTGACACCATTACGGTCATCAAGGACTTGAAAGTCAAAGGTTCTTCGCTAGTCGTGAAGGTCGGTACCCGCGTCAAGAATATCCGTCTGGTCGATGGCGACCATGACATCGATTGCAAAATCGACGGCATAGGCGCCATGAAATTAAAGTCAGAGTTTGTCAAGAAAGCTTAAACGGCTTTTGCAATAAACACTGGCATCGGACAGGCGTTGCATGACCGCCAGTAATTGCGGCGCCTGACGACTGAAAAAGGCATCAGGCTGTTTGTCGAGGCTGATCCAGCGCAAGCGGTTGGCATTACTGACCACGGTAAACGACGACATCGCCATCGCTGCCCCTGCCAGCATCGGACTGAGCAAAATACCGAACAAGGGGTACAGCAAACCAGCAGCCACCGGAATACCGATGGTATTGTAAATAAAGGCACCCAGCAGATTCTGCTGGATATTGGCGACCGTCAACCGGGACAGCGCCATCGCCTCACTGACCTTCAGCAAAGACCCTTGCAATAACACCACATCGGCACTTTCTATTGCCACATCAGTGCCTGTACCAATCGCAAAACCGACATCGGCCTGAGCCAAAGCCGGCGCATCATTGATACCATCACCGACCATACCGACGATTTCACCCTGCTGTTGCAGGCTTTTGACCAGCTCGGCCTTGCCGGCCGGCAATACCTGGGCCCGAAATTCGGTGATGCCAGCCTGCCCGGCAATCGCTGCAGCAGTCACCGGATTATCGCCGGTGACCATCATCACTCGCACCCCTTGCTGCTGCAAACGCTGAATGGCTGATGCCGAATCGGCCTTGATCGGATCGGCAACCGCCACCATGCCAATAAGCTGTCCGGCAAGCGCCAGCAACATCGGGGTTTGCCCCAACATAGCCAGCTGATCCAGCTGTCCTTGATAGGCGTGGGTCTCGATACCTTGGGCCTGCATTAACGCCACATTTCCTAACAGGCACTCTTGCTTATTGATCTGTCCGGCAATACCCTGCCCCACCAGCGCCTGAAACTTGCGCACTTTATGCAATGCCAGCGATTGCTCGGCAGCTGCTTTCAGTATCGCTAACGCCAGAGGATGCTCGGAACCGGATTCGAGACTGGCGGCATAGCGCAGCACTTCGGTTTCATCAAGTTCAGCCAGACTAATGACCTGTGATAGCGCTGGCTTGCCCATAGTCACCGTGCCGGTTTTATCGAGGATCAGATAACTGATCTTACCGGCGACTTGCAGCGCTTCGCCTTGCCGAATCAGAATACCGAGCTGCGCGGCGCGCCCGACCGCCACCATCACCGAAATCGGTGTTGCCAGACCCAGCGCACAGGGACAGGCAATGACCAGTACCGTCATCGCAGTCACAAAGGCATAACCTAACGAAGGTTGCGGCCCAAACAGCAGCCAGAGCATAAAGGTCAGCAGCGCGATCAGTACTACCGCCGGAACGAATACCGCCGCAATCTTGTCCGCCAGCCTTGCCAGCTCGGGTTTGCTGTTCTGAGCCTGACGAACGCTGTGAATAATCTGCGCCAGTGCGGTGTCGCGACCAATCCGGCTGGCCGTCATCAAAAAACTGCCGCGTAAATTAATGGTGCCTGCCGCAACGTTTGAACCCGGCTGTTTTTCGACCGGCATGGCTTCACCGGTGAGCATGGCTTCATCGACACTGGAATGGCCTTCGATGATCACACCGTCGACAGCAATTTTTTCACCAGGCCTGACCCGCAAAGTATCACCCAGTCCAACTTGCTCGATGGCAATATCGAGTTCCTGACCGTCACGCACTACGCGCGCGGTTCGCGGCTGCAGCCCCAACAAGGCGCGGATCGCCGCTGAAGTTTTGCCTCTGGCCCGGCTTTCGAGCGCATTGCCCAGATTGATAAAGGCCAGAATCACCGCCGCCGCTTCGAAATAGGCATAGGCCGACAGACTGGGC
>CAIUWU010000174.1 GCA_903902945.1 uncultured Pseudomonadota bacterium | reverse complement strand
GAACCTAACTGTTACCCGATTTTAATCTAGTGTAATTTACAATCCACCTTATTTTGCAACAAGAGAATTTTTTCCAACCGGTAAATAGGGGCTATGTTAGAGCATCCAGCAAACACAAATATCGCGGATTCAACTCAGAACTGCATATGAATTAAGCAGCTAGTACTGCCAAGAAATTTTTCCACTAAGGTCGCCGATTTTTAAATCTTAAAAAACCGTCTGGCAAAATGGTGTGAAAAAACGGTATTAGGTTATACAAACAAACCAATGTAAGCCAGTTTCAACGACAAGTATATGTCTGATTACAGTCACTAAAACTTAAAATTCCGAAGGCGGCAAAGGGTCGCCTTGCGACCGTCAGTTCTTCAGATTCATTGCCGGAAAGCTGCCATTGAATTCCGATACCTGAAAGCGGACATTCGTCACAGTGTAAAACCGACCCCCTTGTTGACGTTCGAAGGTTTACCTTTATGGTCGGGAGGGGGCCAATGAGCTGCCATTCAACGACAACGCTAACCGGAGCGCCGACAGGACTTAATAAAAAACCCACCACCTGCCTCGCGTCCGGTTGAGCACAAGGGTGACCTTTTTTCTGCGACCCCGTCAGCCTCGCCTCGAACATCTCAGGTCTTCGCCTTTTGCTCTGGGAATTTAAAGCCAAGATAAATCCCGTTGCTGATCCCCAAGAGAGTCAACAAGCTAGTGTCGAACTCAGGCATAGAAATAACTCGTGCTACCTCGAAGATAAATATTACGCCGAGGATTACAGTCCACATGACTGTTTGTAATCTATGAAAGCTCAACCCATTTCCGTCGTCGCATATGTCTTGGAAGAATCCAACTGATGTTTTGTCAGTATCTTCTCCGCCCCCAATGAGAAGAGCTCCAAGACCGGTACCGCCACTAATTCCAATCAAAATCATTACCTGCTCTGGAATATGCTCGATCGCGCCAGTGTTCAACCTTATACCACAAAATGTGAGGAATACGAGAAGCCCCCAAAATGCCATTTGGCACTAACTCTTTGGCAAACATGGACTGTTATTCTGACATTATTCCCAGCAGATTTAATTTTATCTCAAACTGAGCACGAAAAGGCAAAGGATAGAGTTCTGAATGGAATGAGGAAAACTAGTGTTAGTGGGAAGAAATAAGTAATGAGCTATAGTTATGTTTTATTGGGTCGCGTAGAGACTGGTTATTAATTCTTCAAAGGCTTTTCGAGCAATTGGGTTAATGATTTCCTTTCGTTTTCTGCCTCCTTGTGATAAGTCAAAACTATCCTTTTCGAGATCTTTAAGATGAAAATACTCGTAAGTAAACAATCCCTTTGGGCTTTTGTTTATAACATTATATTTCATTAATACGCTTTTTCCTATCTGGTGTGAAATCAATAGTAAATGTGAGTCATACTCATCCAAATTTGGATGAACAAACTTATATAATTTCGATTTAAACACCTTCCTCGAGGTATTTTTTATGCCATTAGATATAAAATCAATTCTATTGCTTTTTATGCTCATATTGCATCTTTTGCATGAGGTGCTTAAATTTTTTAGCGTAAACATGTATCTTGGAAACATTGATTTTGGCAGTATGTGTTCTATGTCTATCACCATTGAAAACTCCCCATGCTGATTTCTTCCGCAATAGCAACACCTATTATTAGCTCTTAACACCCTGTTTTTCTTAATCTTTCTTTTTAGGCTTGATAACTTAGAATTATTGTCCCATGCTTCATGTCCTATTATTGATGCTTCCCGCATTGCTAATTTTTCCCCATCTGTAAAAATGACTTTATCACTCATGCTTGCAATTCTTTAGTTTTCTTTATTTTTTCAATTATATCAATAACGCCTTCAAGAAAAGCATTTTGCCGAATATCGTAAATTTTTTCTTTATATTCGTTAATTTTGCGTATTGCGTTATTGTGGCTAATCTTGTCTAATTCATATTCATTAATTATGCCAATCAAATTATCAGATAAGTATCGGTTTTCAGGGGTAATAACATCAAATACGTCACAGAGAATCTCTTCGTTATTCCTCGTATCCCTATTTGATATTGCTATATTATCCTTGTCTATCCTGTATATATTAAGCTGCTGGGTTTTATTAGGAATTACTAGCGGGGAGTGTGTTGCAATAATCACCTTCGGTCTATATAAATAAAATAAATCCAGAATTTTATCTATATATTCTCTTTGCCATTTAGGATGAAGACTATTTTCAGGTTCATCAATTAATATCACAGATTCTAGATCAATGGCTGATGCTATATGCATTAGCGCGGATAAAATCATTAGTTCTCCAGAGCTTGCATTATTCAATTCGATGATTGCTTCTTTCTTTTCAAGATAAATTGCAACATTTTTTAATATTTTTAGTTTTTTCATTTCACTTTCATGTCGAACTATCGCTGATAGGGCCGATGAATTGATATTTGACATGAAATGATCCAAATTAATAGAAACTATTTCGTTCTCGGTAAAAATATCGTGATATTTTTGTAACAGATACAGAAGATCCTGTTTTTCGCTTTCAAAAACTGATTCAAGATGCTCTAATATCGCAATATTACTTGGCTTAAAACCCCCAATCTTCACCCCTATATGGGATTCATATCCAATATAATGCAGTACTCTTGTTAATGATCTGACGCGATCAAAATCTTCATTGCTGCTTTTGACATAATGTAACGACTTTTTGATTACTTTACTAACCATGTTACGCCCGAGCCTTCCACCAAAGAAATGAAAGTTGGATTTTTTTATATTAAACTTATCATGCACAGAAGTAGCGACTGCGATCACCGTCTTTCCTTCACTGACGAAAGATTTTGCTATTTCGTTTAATAGAAAACTTTTGCCACTCCCGTTCTCACCAATTATAATATTTACATCATATTGTTCATTATTGCGTGATAACAACTCTCTTGGTATGTTTTTCATCAATACTTCTCGCGGGACTTTTTAGAATTCATAAATAATAATCTGATAAATCAAAATCATATCTTTAAGTTAAGGTATCTATATTGCACATATCCTTAAAGAATTGTGTGTTGCTGATTGATTGTCTAAGTACCTTAGTTAACTCACTAACATCTCAGTATGTTTGACTATGATTGTAGTAAGTCGCTAAATTTAGTCAATATGTTGGATTTTTTCATCTGCTTACCGATTTGTTAGTTATTTGCAGCACACCATAACCAACTCTCGCCAATCAGTCGTATATCGTTGCGACAGGTTTTCGGCTTTGGGCTTCCAGGTCTGATCGATTTTGGTGGAGGCAATGGCAATGCCTTTCGGAAACCGGCGATTGATTTGATCGATTGCCTGCATCAGCTGCGGGCTTTCTTGGGTTTGCTGGCTGCCGAATAAATCGAATTGGTTGGGTGCTGTTTGCGGCTGGATATGACTCAATTGCACGCCGCATTTTTGATAGCTATAGCCAGGGCGAAAAATCTCTTTGAGCAGTTGCTGCACGATGCCGGTGATAATTCGGCTGTCCTGGCTGGGTTGTTGCAGTTTGTAACTGGCGGCACGCTGGTATTGTGGTTCGTGCTCGGCGAAGGGATTGGTGCGGATGAATACCGTGACGCAGCCGGTGACGGAGTTTTGCTGTCTGAGTTTTTCGGCTGCTCTGCTGGCGAATTCCGCCATGGCCGGGCTGAGTCCCTGCAGCGATGTCAGTTTGCGACTGAAGCTGCGTGAGCAAACGATTTGCTGCTTGTCGGGTGCAATGGTTTCGAGATCTAAGCAACTTATGGCGTTGAGTTCCATGATGGTTCTCGCCATAACGACGCTGAAACGTTGCTGCATTATCTGCGGTGATTGTTGGGCTAAATCCCAAACCGAGTGAATGCCGATTTGATTGAGCTGTTTGGACAGTTGGCGAACAATGCCCCAGACTTCATCGACCCGCACGAGCTTCATCAGCTTCTCGCGTCTGATTGGGTCGGACAGATTCAATACGCCACCGGTTCGTTTCCATTTCTTGGCCGCGAAGTTGGCGAGTTTGGCCAAGGTTTTGGTAGGGCCTAGGCCTACACAAACCGGAATACCAACATAACGCTGAATTGTCTGCTTGATGTGTTTGGCATAGGCGATAGGGTCCTGGCGCCATGGATACAGATCACTGAAATCCAGAAAGGCTTCGTCGATGGAATACACTTCCACCGTGGGCGAGAAGCTTTCCAAAATCGACATCACCCGTGCCGACATATCGGCATACAGGGTGTAATTGGACGAGAATAGCTGGATCTGATGCTGATCGACCAAGTGCTGCACCTGGAAGAGCGGCACACCCATTTTGATGCCCAGCGCTTTGACTTCGTTACTGCGGGCGACAATGCAACCGTCGTTGTTGCTGAGCACGGCCATCGGCTTGCTAATTAGATCAGGCCGAAAGACCCGTTCACAGCTGACGTAAAAATTGTTGCAATCGACCAGCCCGATCAGCTTGTCGTGCTGGGTAATAATCCCACTCACACCGCATGAATGACGTTGGTGACCACACCCCAGACTACCAATTCCAAATCGTCATGCAGTAAAAAATCCGGATAGACAGGATTTTCGGCGCGCAGCTTCCACTGCGCGTGTTCATACACCAAGCGTTTGACCATCAGTCGCCATTAAGGGCACAGATCACAATCTTGCCTGAAGTGGGTTCTAGCGAACGATCCACTACCAGAATGTCATTGGGGTGGATGCCGGCACCGAGCATCGAGTCACCTTGGGCACGCACGAAGAAAGTCGCAGCTGGCTTTTGAATCAGTAACTCATTTAGGTCGAGGGTTTTGTCGACGTAATCCGCTGCCGGCGAGGGAAAGCCCGCCGAGACTTTGCTGGCAAATAACGGCAAGCGCAAGGCAGACAGCAGCCATTTGGGTGTCAAAATCGCCGAATGCCCCAACCCTAATTCACCGAACACACGACGCTTCAACTTGAACTGTAACGGCAAATTCGACATGATCGCTCCATGGCAACTTCTGGGGCTGCATAGTCTACCGTCGAAAATGCAATTGTTCTATATTTGTTCTGTTATAGATTGCTCGATATGTGTGGCCGCTATAGCCTGACTACCGACGCAGAAACGCTGGCTGAGCATTTTCAGGTGCTTAGAGACATTCGCTTTCAGCCCAGCTACAACATCGCACCCAATCGGAAGATATTAAACATCGTCGAACTCGATGATGGTTCGCGCAAAGCGGTCAATCTGTTTTGGGGTCTGGTGCCATCCTGGTCAAAAGACAGCAAAAACAGTGCACACTTGGTCAATGCCCGCTTTGAAACCATCCGCGAGAAGCCGTCGTTTCGCGCGGCTTTTAAACATCGGCGCTGCCTAATTCCGGCAGATGGATTTTACGAATGGGCACACGCGAATGGCAAACAAGCTTTTCACATTCACCGTGAAGACCACCAACCGTTTGCCTTCGCCGGCTTATGGGAGCAGTGGCAACATGAAACTGAAACCCTGTATTCCTGTACCATCATTACCACATCAGCCAACCCCTTGATGCAACCAATACATGAACGCATGCCAGTGATTATTCCGACCAACCATTACCAAGACTGGCTGAATAAAACTGCTCCTGTGGATGCTGTCTATGCCTTACTCGGCAACCCTGATTACGCCAACATGACAGTAACTCCCGTTAGTGATTGGGTGAACAATCCACACCATGATGACGAACGCTGTATTACCCCCACATAGGACAAACGGCCAGACGTATATACCCGTAGACAACGGAAATTCGTATCACTTTGGCCAAATTAGAGTCGACAATATTGATCGCGCGTTTTTGCAAAGCGGCTTAAACTGGGCGCTACTCTGTTTCACTTGATCAGGAGGCTCTAAATGTCAATATCCATGCATGCCATCACCGTTTTGCCAATCGGTCATAGCTTGACGCAGTTACGACAGATTTTGGAAAAGGCTGCTGTCTATGCGGAAGCCAAAAACATTGATCCGGCGGTCTTGGTCAATGCCAGGTTGTTTCCCGACATGTATCCGTTGAAACGCCAGGTGCAGATTGCTAGCGACGTTGCCAAGGGTGCTGTTTCCAGGCTAGCAGGACAAGAGCCACCGAAATTTGAAGACAATGAAAATTCGTTTCCCGAGTTGATCGAGCGCATTGATAAAACACTGGCGCATATCAATTCGTTTGCCACTGAGCAAATCGAAGGTACGGAAGACAACAGCATTCTGTTACCCCGACATGATCGGACATCGACTTTCACGGGTTTGTCGTACGTGACAGACTTCGTTTTACCGAATATTTATTTTCACGTTACTACTACCTACGCCATTCTGCGGCATAACGGGCTGGAAATCGGTAAGAAGGATTATCTCGGCGAGGTGGGGTGAAAGCGAGCTGATTCGATAGCGGGCATTCGCTCTGTTGGATTGGCAGGGCATATTGACCCGTTGAAGACTATCGCCCGAATTTGTGGTTCTCCAACTGCGCTGGTTCGTTGCAAACCGGAAGGATTAAAATTTGCTAATCGTGCAACTAAATGCACTTGGTGTGCAACTCGAAAAACAAGTAGTGTTCATTACGTACAGTCACGAGTGTGCAAGTGGAAGGTTTTTTCGCATCAGCAGGTGGTTCGTGAAAAACAGCTGAATGTTCGACTGGTTTGCCATGCTTTGGGCATCAGCGAAACCTGTTACCGGTACAACGCCAAGCTGTCCGCGACTAACGAAGAGATCGCTGATTGGTTAATACGCTTAACCCATAACCAACGTAACTGGGGATTTGGGCTGTGTTATCTATACTTGCGTAATGTCAAAGGATTCAAATGGAATCACAAACGGGTTTATCGGATTTACCGCGCTTTAGAATTAAATTTACGCATTAACCCCCGCAAACGCTTAGTTCGGGAAAAGCCCGAAACACTGGCTGTACCCGAAGCGATTAACCAAACCTGGTCTATGGATTTTATGCATGACCAGTTGGCCAATGGCCGCTCAATCCGATTGTTGAATGTGTTGGACGACTATAATCGCGAGGGCCTAGGTATTGAAATTGATTTTTCATTGCCCTCAGAGCGCGTGGTTAGATCGTTAGATCAAATTATCGAATGGCGTAGTCGACCCGCTAAAATTCGTTGTGATAACGGGCCTGAATACAACAGTGCGGTGTTACAAAACTGGGCCAAATGCAAAGGGATTGCTATCGAATTTATCCAGCCGGGCAAGCCGCAGCAGAATGCCTACATCGAACGCTACAATCGAACAATTCGTTATGACTGGTTATCGCATTACCTGTTCGATAGTATTGATGAAGTGCAAAATTTTGCCAGTGATTGGCTGTGGACCTACAATCACGAACGACCCAATATGGCATTGGGTGGAATTACGCCAAAGCAGAAATTAGCAATGGCTCATTAACCTCTACTTTTAATGTCGATTAAAAATGGGGGGATTACCCGGCAAAGGGTAAATTTGTTCCCTACAAGCTTGCCGGCCAGCCGAAGCCTATAGAATGGGGGAACGTCATTGACGAAGAAGAAGCTAAAAAGCTGATGGGTGACACCGGTTAACTTTGAAATCCAGTTTAAAGCTGCTTAGCTTAGCCATGTGTCCAGAAAAGTACTGACACCTCGCTATATCTATAAGTTGCAATGGACGAACTACCTTCTTGTGGCGCCATTTTGGCGACAGTGATAGACTGACAGAACATTCAATTTAACCGCAGGTAAACACCATGGAAACCGTCACAGCCAAGCAAGACCGCATCGGTGCGCGCGTTCCGCATGAGGTCTACGAAACGTTGTGTCGCGCTGCCGAATTGACCGGTGCCACGGTCAACCAGTTTTTAGTGCAGTCGGCTTTAAAAGAAGCTCAGGTCATCATCGAGCGTGAGCAGGTCATCCGTTTGTCTCCTCGTGATTGGAGTTGGTTGCTTGATCTGATGGAAAACCCACCACAACCCAACGCCAAATTACAGGCCGCTATGAGACACTACCAGGACGCAAAGCAAAACGATGCAGATAATACCTTTAACTGGGGGCCATGATCGGCAAAGGTTTGATTGTGGCCGAGAAGAACTGAATGACTGGTTGCTAAAGGTTGCTCGCCAGCATCAGGAGAAAGGGCTATCAAAAACCTTCGTTGCTATCGACGAAGCTGAATCAACTCAAATCTGCGGCTATTACGCCCTGACGCTAGCCGAACTCGAAAACCGCCATATCCCTGATGCTTGGAGTAAGAAATTGCCTCGCCGTATACCTGGTGTACGACTGGGTCGGTTAGCCGTCGACCAGACGTTCCAAAATAAGGGACTTGGTGAATTACTGCTGATTGATGCTTTGATCCGCACTCAGCGAATTCACGTCGAGGCGGGCGGCATCGGTTTGTTTGTCGACGCCATTGATGAACCAGCGGCTGGCTATTATCGGCGTTTTGGATTTGTGACCTCGCCAGATAATCCGCTGTTATTATTTCTGCACGCAACATCCATCGGTATGTAGGTGATGTTGCTCAAGTTTCGTAAGCGCGCTTTAAAACCTCCTATTAGAAAAAGCGCCGCCTGTACGCACCTAAACTGCGCAATTAGTACGCAGCGAAAGCTAGACACCATGCGGATTAGAAGTGGTAAACCATCGTTTTTAGTTCGCAATTTTCGCGCAGTTTGCCGCAGATCATAGCTGCATGAACTCTCAAGGAATTCGGCGAATACCGCACCCGCCGCTTGGTGCAATAAAGCCCCGTTCTGTGGACAGTTCGTCCACCTATGAACTGACTTAATATCGATAAATGAATAAGTGATCGAATGGAAATCATCGACAACATCAACCACTTGCTGGGCGAGAACATCAAACGCACGATCAAGCCTAATGCCAAGCTCAAGATTGCAGCATCTTGCTTCTCGATCTATGCCTTTGCAGCGCTGAAACGTGAGCTAGAAAAAATCGAGTCGCTGGAGTTCATTTTCACCTCGCCTACCTTTGTCCCTCACGAAGTCACCGACCGTATCAAAAAAGAGCAGCGCGAATTCCATATCCCCAAAGCAGGTCGTGAGCGGAATTTTTACGGCAGTGAATTCGAAATTCAGCTCAAAAATAAGCTGACTCAAAAAGCCATTGCAAAGGAATGTGCGGAGTGGATGAAACGTAAGGCCACCTTCAGGTCTAACCATACCGGCGCGCCGATGCAGCAATTTGCCTGTGTCGATAACAAAGCTGATTCGGCTATTTACATGCCGTTACACGGTTTTACCGCTGTCGATCTGGGCTACCAGCAAGGTGATGCGGTATCCAATATCGTCAACAAATTCGACGAACCCACCAATACTCATGTGTTCCTGAATTTATTCGATCAAATCTGGAATGATCCCCACAAGCTGGAAGATGTAACTGCGCGGCTCTGCGACCACATTGCCTCGGTTTATCAAGAAAACTCGCCAGAGCGCATCTACTTCCTAATGCTCTACAACATATTCAACGATTTCCTGGAAGACTTGAATGAAGATGTATTGCCCAACGATCGTACCGGTTACCAAGACAGCCTGATTTGGAAAAAACTGTTTAACTTCCAACGCGATGCGGCAACTGGCATTATCAATAAGCTGGAAACCTATAATGGTTGCATCCTTGCGGACAGCGTGGGTCTCGGTAAAACCTTCACTGCTTTGGCCGTCATTAAATATTACGAACTGCGCAACCGCTCGGTTTTAGTAATGTGCCCCAAAAAACTGGCGGATAACTGGCTGACCTACAACCGTAATCTCACCACCAATATTTTCGTCAAAGACCGGTTCAACTATGACGTGCTGTGCCACACCGACTTGCTGCGTACCAGCGGCGAATCCTATGGTATTCCACTGAACCGGATCAATTGGGGGAATTATGATTTGGTTGTCATCGATGAATCGCATAACTTCCGTAACAACGACGCATACAAAGACAAGGAAACCCGCTACCAAAAGCTGATGAATACGGTCATCAAGCAAGGGGTTAAAACCAAGGTTCTGATGCTTTCAGCAACACCCGTCAATAATCGCTTTAATGATTTGCGCAATCAATTGGCCTTAGCGTACGAAGGCGAATCGGAAAATCTCAGTCAAAAACTGCGTACCGAAAAAGATATAGAAACCATCTTTAGCCGCGCTCAGGCCGCATTTAATATGTGGTCAAATCTACCACCAGAACGTCGCACTGCTGCCGCAATCCTCAATGTCTTGGATTTTGATTTCTTCGAATTGCTCGATAGCGTCACTATTGCTCGCTCACGCAAACACATCGAGACTTTCTACGATACCGCCGACATTGGCAAATTCCCTGAGCGTTTGAAGCCGCTATCGTTTCATTGCCCATTGACTCACCGCAATGATGTGATTGGGTTTAACGAGATTTTCAACCAACTGTCGTTGATGAAACTGGCGGTTTATGCGCCCGTTAGCTACATTCTGCCGAGCCGTCTCGCCAAGTACGAAGACCTTTACGACACCCAAGTTCGTGGCGGCAAGGGCAAACTGCGGCAAGCAGATCGTGAGAAAAGCTTGCAGGCATTAATGACGACTAACTTGCTTAAACGCCTGGAAAGTTCTGTCGAAGCCTTCCGCTTGACCTTGCAAAGTCTTAAAGCTAATCATCTAAAAACACTGGACAAAATCGAACAATTTCAAAAAACCGGTCATGCAGCTAACTTCGCTGATACCAGTGCTGCGTTTGAAAATGTCGACGAAGACGATGAAAACTTTCCGATGCCTGACGATGCCAGTATCGGCAGCAAAGTCCAGATCAACTTGGCTGACATGGATTTGCCATCATGGAAACATGACTTAACCTCCGATCTGTTTGTTATCGATACCTTGCTGGACGAAATGCAAAAGGTCGGACCAGAAGACGATGCCAAACTGCAACACTTAAAAAACCAAATTCACCAAAAACTCAGCAACCCTATCAATCAGGGCAATAAAAAAATATTGGTGTTTACTGCCTTCGCTGACACAGCAAATTACCTCTATGAACATCTGGCAGCCAGCTTATTAACTAGCCACCACTTGCATACTGGCAAAGTCACCGGCAGCGATAGCCCCAAATCCACACTAAAAAAGGCTTACGACTTCCAATCCTTGCTCACGCTGTTTTCACCGCGCTCAAAAGACAAGGTCGCCATTCTGCCCACGGAACCGGCTGAGATAGACATTTTGATCGGCACTGACTGTATTTCCGAAGGCCAAAATCTGCAAGATTGCGACTACCTGATCAATTACGACATCCACTGGAACCCCGTCCGCATCATTCAACGCTTTGGTCGTGTTGATCGTATCGGCTCGCAAAATAGCTGTATTCAATTGGTCAATTATTGGCCTGACATCAGCCTGGACGAATACATCAATCTTAAAGAGCGCGTCGAAAACCGCATGATGATCGCCGACGTTACCGCCACCGGTGACGACAACGTACTGGCAACCCAATCGCATGATGTCGCCTACAGAAAAGAGCAATTGCGGCGCTTGCAAGAAGAAGTCATCGAAATGGAAGACCTGAAAACCGGCGTATCGATAACCGATCTTGGCTTAAACGATTTCAGAATGGATTTGCTGAACTACGTCAAAACTAACGGCGACCTCGCCAACATTCCGACTGGCATGCATGCCGTCGTGCCTGCCAACCCCAATATCGGCTTGTCGCCTGGCGTGATCTTCACCTTGCGTAACCGCAACCATGGTCTCAACGTCAATCAACAGAACCGACTGCATCCCTATTACTTGGTGTACATCGGTCAGGACGGCAGCATCATCACCGATTACACCGAAGTCAAACGCCTGCTGGATTTAGTCCGCACCGCCTGCAAAGGCCAGCATCAGCCCATAAGTGCAGTGTGCCAGTTGTTCAACCAAGCCACCGAAGACGGCCGCAACATGCAAGCCTACTCAAACTTGCTTGATCAAGCCATTCGCTCGATGGTTGATGTCAAAGAAGAAAAAGACCTTGATAGTCTGTTCAGCGGCGGCAGTACCACGGCACTGGTCAACACCATAGCCGGTCTGGACGATTTTGAGCTGATCACGTTTATCGTCGTGCAGGATCAGGCGTGACTGCGGTTTTATTCGCCTATCCCAAACAGGCTCAATTTGGACGAGTCTTGCCCAAAAACAAAATCTACGAACATGCTTCGCCCAGCCCTGCGCTGAAAGCCTTGTTCGTGCAGCAGGTCGAACAAATCGTCTGGCAATACAAACTAGCGCCGGAAACCATCAACCTGCCCGCGAAACCGACAGTGCCCGAAATCCAGATTTTTGACATCACTTTGAAAACGCCGGAACTCGATCATGAGGTGTTGCGCTGCATCGATAAAGCCATCCCGTTTCCGATCATATTTCAGCTTCATCACGACCAGCGTATCCAGCCGATTGCGACCTATAAACGCCCTAACGAAGCGGATAGCAGCAAATGGGTTATTGATGGTTATTTTTCCAAGGGTTGGCTACCGGAAGAGTCGACCCGCGAGCCATTGCCGATTGCCCTGGACTTACAAGCTTTATACGAACAATTGCTTCGCAAGCTGTTACCCTTAGCGCAACGCGAGCACGAGCCATTGAAAGAACACGTTGAACGCATCGGCCAATGGCAAAGCAAACAGAACGAATACCAAAAACATCAATCGCGGCTCAATAAAGAAAAGCAGTTCAACCGCAAAGTTGAAATCAACGCTCAATTGCGCCGCCTGAAAACCGAACTAGAACAGCTAGCCAGCTAATACCGAGAAAGACCCTACATGGACAAACTGAAACTGCACACCCCTGACTTTACTGATGCCAACATCGCAAAACTGGCGGAATTGTTCCCTAACTGCGTCACTGAAAGCCAGGATGCTGAAGGCCTGATTAAACGGGCCATTGATTTTGATTTGTTGAAACAGGAGTTATCCGGCTCAATTGTCGAAGGCCCTCAGGAACGCTATCAACTGAACTGGCCCGGCAAGCGCGAAGCATTACTCACTGCCAATGCGCCGATTGCCAAAACCTTGCGCCCCTGCCGCGAAGAAAGCGCGGCTTTTGACAGCACGCAAAATCTCTATATCGAGGGCGATAACCTGGATGCGTTGAAACTGCTGCAAGAGACTTATCTGAATAAAGTCAAGATGATCTATATCGATCCTCCGTATAACACGGGGAATGATTTTATTTATGAGGATGATTTCACCGAAGATAGCGATAGCTATTTTCAACGTTCCAATCAGAAAGATGAAGAAGGCAATCGGCTAGTTGCTAATAATGAATCGAATGGACGTTTCCATTCTGACTGGCTTAGCATGATGTATTCAAGGCTTAAGTTGGCAAGGAATTTATTAAGGGATGATGGTGTTATTTTTATTTCGATTGATGATAACGAGCAGGCTAATTTGAAGCGGTTATGTGATGAGATATTAGGTGAAACTAATTTCGTAAGCACAGTTGTTTGGGAAAAAAGGTATAGCCCTCAAAATGCCGTGAAATGGTTTTCTGAATCTCATGATTTTGTAATGGTATATGCCAAGAACAAACTGAATTGGTATCCGAATTTATTAGCGCGCTCAGATGAAATGAATGCACGTTATCGAAATCTTGATAATGACCCGCGCGGAGTCTGGAAACCTGCCGACTCTACTGCTCAAGGTGGTCATGGGACAAAAAGTCAGTTCTATGTATTGACTGCACCAAACGGTAAACAACATACGTTACCCAATGGCCGTTGTTGGCTATATACAGAACCAGTTTTGCAACAAATGATTGCGGATAACCGTATTTGGTTTGGCGCCGATGGTAATAATATTCCTTCTGTGAAACGTTTTCTTTCTGAAGTCAAACAAGGTACAGCTTGTCAGACAATTTGGAAATACGCTGACGTGGGGCACAATCAAGAAGCGAAGAAAGAAATCAACAATCTTTTTCCTGAATCAACGGTATTTGATACACCAAAACCTTTGCGTCTAATTAAACGAATTTTACAACTTGCAACCAACACAAACGAGATTGTCCTAGATTTCTTTTCAGGTTCAGCCACAACCGCCCATGCGGTAATGCAACTAAACGCAGAAGACGGTGGTAATCGCAAATTTATCATGGTGCAACTACCCGAAACCTGTGATGAAAAAAGCGAAGCCTTCAAAGCCGGTTACAAAACCATCGCCGAAATCGGCAAAGAGCGCATCCGTCGAGCAGGTCAAAAAATCAAACAAGACAATGCCGATAAACCAGGCATCGAGCAACTCGACATCGGCTTTCGGGTACTGAAAGTCGATAGCTCGAACATGAACCCTGTGTTCTACGCACCCGATCAAATCAGTCAGGGCGACTTGCACGAATTTGCCGAAAACATCCGATCAGATCGTGATGAAGAAGACTTATTGTTCCAAGTGCTACTGGATTGGGGCGTGGACTTGAGCCTACCGATCACACGCGAAACCATTGCCGGAAAATCGGTATTGTTCGTAGACGAAAATGCTCTGGTCGCTTGTTTCGATAACGAAGGCGGCATCACCGAAGATTTCGTCAAACAACTGGCCGCCCGCCAGCCGCTGCGCGTGGTGTTCCGCGATGCCGGATTTGCTAGCGACAGCGTCAAGATCAACGTCGAGCAAATCTTCAAGCTGCTATCGCCCGCCACTGACGTGAAGTGTATCTAAGGTGTTTGTCATGCAAGCGTTTGAGCCTCATATTCTGCCATTGTCTGATCTGGATTTTCGTCGTTTGCTGCCGTTGGTCGGACAGGCCAATGCAGCACTAGCCCGCTATGACGGTCTGCTGCAAGGCATACCCAATCCGGCAGTGATGCTCTCGCCCTTGACCACGCAAGAGGCGGTGCTGTCTTCTAAAATCGAAGGCACGCAAGCCACGGTGGATGAAGTGCTTGAGCAGGAAGCGGGTTTGCTAAAGGAAGGCGAAAAATACAAGGATATTCTGGAAATATCAAACTATCGTCAGGCCTTGTTTGCCGCCCGGGAATATCTTCAGGATTATCCGATACGGTTGGGCTTTGTGCGCGAGTTACATCGAATCTTGATGAACAGTGTGCGCGGACAAGACAAAACGCCTGGCGAATTCCGCATTGTTCAGAATTGGATTGGTAAATTCGGCTGTAGCATTGAGCAGGCGACGTTTGTTCCTCCCAGTCCCCTGCAATTACTCGATCATTTGCAGGCATGGGAACGTTATCTAGACAGCGATGATGTGGACTTTCTGTTACAGACTGCTGTAGTCCATGCCCAATTCGAGTTGCTGCATCCATTTAATGACGGTAATGGCCGGATCGGCCGCATTTTGATTCCGTTGTTCCTATATCAGAAGCGAGCACTGTCGCAACCGATGTTTTATCTATCTGAATATCTGGAAAATCACCGTGAGGAGTATTACGCACGACTCAAGGCGATTTCAAGCGACGATAACTGGAACGACTGGATTGTGTTTTTCTTGCAGGCGGTGATTGATCAGGCGGCGCAAAACAGCCAGCGGGTCGTCGCTATCAAGGCGCTTTACGAAGAAATGAAGCAAACTATTCAAGAAACCACCCGCTCCCAATACACGGTGCATTTGCTGGATGCGATTTTTAGTAAACCGATCTTCCGCACTTCAGATTTGACGGCGCAGTTGAATCGCGAGTTTGATAGCCACGAAAAAACCATACATGGATTGTTACGTCAATTGAAAGAGGTTGGCATTTTGCGCGAATTACAATCCGGCAGTGGGCGGCGACCCGCTACGCTGTGCTTTCCGAGATTGATCAATCTGGCGGAAGGCCGTCAGGTGCTTTGAAATACTTGTGGAGCCTCTGGATGCCACAAATTCGCTTGTGGAGTGCAAAATTAGAAATAGGCTCCTCAAAAGACTTTGTGGAGTTTCCAGTTTCCTCAAAAACAATTTTGGGATGATTACCGATAATTAATGCTATGAAATTAAAGTTTAAAACCCAAGCTTACCAAACCCAAGCGGTTGAAGCAGTCGTAAACTGTTTTGCGGGACAACCGAACTCATCCGGTATTCAGTACCGTATTGATCCAGGCCATAGCAAAAATGGTTCCCAACAACAGCGGGTAATCGATGATGCGGGTTTTAAAAATGCTGATCTAGCGCTGACGCATGCTCAATTGCTGGAAAATATCCACGCAGTACAGCGGCATCAAAATCTACCGCTTTCCTCGGCATTGGCCAGCAATAAAATTTCGTCAGTCAATCTGGATGTGGAAATGGAGACCGGTACTGGCAAGACTTATTGCTACATCAAGACCATTTTTGAGCTTAACAAGCAGTACGGTTGGAGTAAGTTCATTATCGTCGTGCCGAGTATTGCCATACGCGAGGGCGTGTACAAATCGCTGCAAATCACTGCTGAGCACTTTTTGGAACACTACGGTAAGAAAGCCCGATTTTTCATTTACAACTCCAAGCAACTGCACAATCTGGAAAGCTTTTCATCAGATGCAGGTATCAACATCATGGTGATCAATGTCCAGGCGTTTAATGCCACAGGCAAAGATAACCGTCGGATTTATGATGAGCTGGATGATTTCCAATCCAGAAAGCCTATCGATGTCATTTCAGCCAATCGGCCCATTCTGGTTTTAGACGAGCCGCAAAAAATGGAAGGTACCAAGACGCTCGATTCGTTACAGGCTTTCAAGCCACTGATGATCTTGCGTTACTCTGCTACGCATAAAACCACGTACAACAAAATTCATCGGTTGGATGCTTTGGATGCTTACAACCAAAAACTGGTGAAAAAAATTGCGGTGCGTGGCATCTCGGTTAAAGGCTTGAGTGGCACCAATGCTTACTTATATCTGGAAGCTATCGAAATTTCAGCGAGCAAGCCACCTGTTGCGCGTTTGGAGTTCGAGATCAAGCAGAACAACGGAATAAAGCGTGTAACTCGTAAAATCAGTAAAAACGACAATTTGTATGAATTATCCGGTGAGCTGGATCAATACAAAGGCTTTGTCGTTGCTGACATAAATGCGGTGACTGACACAATCAGCTTTACCAATGGCGTGGAGCTGCAAGCCGGTGAAGTCAGCGGCGATGAGAATGAAACCGCACTCCGACGCATCCAGATCAGGGAAACCATTAAAGCCCATTTCGAAAAAGAACAGGTCTTGTTCCATCAGGGCATCAAAGTGCTGTCGTTGTTCTTTATCGATGAAGTCGCAAAGTATCGCAGCTATGATGAAAACGGCGAGGCTGCGGGTGAATATGCGCTGATGTTCGAAGAGGAATACAAGCAGCACCTAAATGAAATACTGACCCTGGATGACTCTCCCTATAACGATTACTTACGCAAGATCGATGCTGGTAGAACTCATAATGGTTATTTCTCCATCGATAAAAAAAGCAAGCGGCTGGTCAACCCTGAAACCGGCAAGAAATCCACAGAAGCGGACGATGTCGATGCTTATGATTTGATTTTGAAAGATAAAGAACGCTTACTGTCGCTGCATGAACCTGTTCGCTTTATATTTTCGCACTCTGCGTTACGTGAAGGCTGGGACAATCCGAACGTATTCGTTATCGCTACGTTGAAGCACAGCGACAATACACTGAGTCGTCGCCAAGAAGTTGGCCGAGGGTTACGTTTATCTGTTAATCAACAAGGCGAACGTACAGATAACCCTGCAACGGTGCATCAAGTCAATGTCTTAACCGTGGTTGCCAGTGAAAGCTATAAAGATTTTGTGGCGGCGCTGCAAAAAGACATCAGCGAGTCGCTATCCGAGCGGCCTCGAATTGCTGATAAAGCGTATTTCAAAGGCAAGGTGTTAAAAACGGTGGGGGGCGATGTCGAAGTCACTGAAGACATGGCCACTGACATTGAGTTTTATCTGATCCAAAACGGTTATGTCGATAAAAAGCGCAACATCACGCCCAAATATCATGACGCCAAAAAAGACAACACGCTGGCGGAATTACCTGAAGAGTTGGCACCCCACCAGGAGCAGGTTTTTCAGCTCATCGATAGCGTATTCAGCGATGTGCAGATTCCAGTGCCTGAGAATGAGCGGAACACGAAAACCAATCCATTAAACGCCAATTTTTACAAAAAAGAGTTTCAAACTCTCTGGAATCGTATAAACCGAAAAGCCGCCTATACCGTGCATTTTGACTCTGCCGAGCTGGTTAAAAAATGTATCGAGGCACTCGACAAAGAGCTGAAAGTTAGTCCATTAACTTATACAGTCATAACCGGTCAGCAGGTTGAAGATGTTGATTTCAATACTCTGAAAAGTGGAGATGCGTTTGAAGTTAAAGAATCACAGAACGACAGCTATCACCATTCAATCCATTCGGCTGTGAAATACGATCTGATTGGAAAGGTGGCTGAAGGTGCTCAACTAACTCGTGCCACTGTTGTCACCATTTACAAGGGCATCAATAAAGCCGTGTTTGGCCAGTTTAGAACCAACCCCGAAGATTTCATCGCAAAAAGCATCCGTATCATCAACGAACAAAAAGCAACCGTCATCGTCGAGCATATTGCTTATGATCCGATTGAAGACGTGCATGAGCAAACAATCTTTACGCAAGACAAGTCGGCTATTGATTTCAGCAGAGCAATCAAAGCCGAGCATCATATCTACGACTATGTGATCACGGATTCCGAGATTGAACGGAAATTCGCTAAAGAGCTGGATACCAGCGCAGAAGTGGTCGTTTACGCCAAATTACCCAAAGCGTTTTTCATCCCAACGCCAGTAGGTAACTACAATCCTGATTGGGCGATTTCATTTCAACAGGACAAGGTGAAACACATTTATTTTGTTGCAGAAACCAAAGGCTCTCTGTCTTCGATGGATTTGCGTAAGATTGAAGAGTGCAAAATCGATTGCGCGCGTAAATTTTTCGCGAAGATCACATCCGAACAAGTCAAATATGACGTTGTGAACAATTATGAAAAATTAATTGAGCTGGTGTCATAGCCAAGCCTGCCACGCGTGTGAGTCAGTTAATTTAAAGAAACCCGCTGCCGGCATGGTCCTTAAATAACTCTGCAGAGCGGACATAGCCGCGTAATGTCTCAATACAAGTGAGTCCGCTTTGACATCTGGGACACCAGTCCCCCAGAAAACAACGGGCAACCAAAAACACCGCATGTCGAAAGCGCTCAGACCCCAGCGAACGCTTTTACACTAGCCGCAAAGTCTTGACCAGCAACGACAAACAGCAGTGAAAGCATAACAAAGGTATCTGGCGCGGTCTAAAATTTGTTCGCGGTTTTCTGGAGAGACGTGTCACCCAGATTCGAAAGCCCGCCAGTGTTCATTGACTTGGCGAGGCCGCGCCATATCCAACCAAGCAGTTCGCGTCGGCCAAAGTACCGGCTTTTTTATAGCTGGTTTTTGGGGTGTTTTATTTCTCAGTGTGACGAGAGTGTGACGCAGCAATATTTCCCAGAGCTTTGCAGTTCATAACTTATTGATTTATATGGTGCCGACAATAGGAATCGAACCTACGACCTTCGCGTTACGAGTGCGCTGCTCTACCTGCTGAGCTATGCCGGCAATTGGAATTGAGTTAACAATCTCATTGATTCAAAGCGGTGGCTTACTGGTTTAATCGGTTCAAGCCGTCGCTTTACCCCGCTTTGTGAATCAGCGACAGATTCTACCAGCAGATTTCCTGTTTGACAGCGCTAGAGTTGGGTCATCAGGCGTCAATCGCGTTTGCTAATAACTCAGCCCGCGCTTTGCGAACAGCCTGCAGTTTCAAATCTGATTTGGCAATTTCGATCAGATGCAGCGGATGATCCTGATGCTTGAAACGACTCGAGGAATCAACGATTCTTGGCATCAATTCAGGCAGCAACTGCGCTGGAATCGCCATACTGACCGGCCGGTCCAGCCAGCGCTGCAGTTCAGGTTCGGACTCAACAGCCTGAATCAAAGTCTCAAGCGCCTGTTGATATTGCACATGGGCCTGATGAAAGAACAGGCGGGCTTTATCGGTATCTAACTGACCAGAATAGGCTGTGGCCTGATTATGAGCAAAATCAGCACGCTTCAAAATCTCTGCATAATGCTGAATCGCTTGAGGTTTTTGTTTTAACTGCGCTCTTAACGATTTTTGCTGATCACACAGTTGCAGATAATCATCAAGCTCGGCCGGTAATAAATAGCGCCCCAGACTGCGATTAGAAACAAATTTGCCGGCTTCCAGACGCAGGATAACCGCTGATAAGCGCTTGACCCGTTTGTGTATTTTGCTGTTTGTCTGTGTCTGCTGGGGGGGTTCAGCTGCCATCGTTACAAGATTTGACTGAAATACTGGTACTGATAATTCCATCACTGCTTACCCGTTTGTTACTGACTAAACCATAACACCTTGAAGTGTCGTCGGATTCTGAACAGCAATTAATATGCCCAGTTATATTCAAATGCCATCTTCAGCCTAAGCAATTGATTTGGCATGCATTTACAGGTCATCTATTTTCTGACTGGCCGGTACTGCGCTTGGCAAATCAAAATCACACTCAGCAGCACCGACAAAAACGGCTTAAATCAACCAGTCTTTTTATCATCATGGTGGAAATCAACCTAACGCTAATAAACAGCATGCTTTCAATTCAACGCAAAAGCGGTTTTGTGTCGTCCACCAATGCAATAAAATAGCCGCTGGCCGTGACAAGCCATTTCATTAAACCTATAAAAATCAACTAGTAACTGCTTGCTTGGGGGAAGTTATTGTGGCTAGCGATTTAAACCATCCTGTTCATCAACCCAATCAAGCCCACTCTAAACTGGGTCATGTGTTTTTTGCTTTCAGCGTGTTCTGGGCTTCTTATCTGCTGTTTCAGATCGAACCGCTGATCGGCAAGTTTATCTTGCCCTGGTTTGGCGGCAGCCCTGCAGTCTGGACCACCTGCATGCTGTTTTTTCAGATTCTGGTATTTGCCGGCTATGCTTACGCCCATTTCAGCCTGCATTGGCTGGACAGCAAACAACAGACACAACTGCATCTGGCGCTATTATTACTGGCCGTAATCCTACTGCCGATAGCCCCGGCAACCACCAGGCCCGATGATATTAGCCAGCCGACACTGACCATTCTGCTGTTGCTGCTGAAAAGCGTGGGGCTGCCATTCTTTGTGCTAGCGACTACCAGCCCGCTGCTGCAAGCTTGGTATGTCAGAATTCATCCAACTCACTCGCCTTATCATTTATATGCCCTGTCCAATATTGGCTCGTTTCTGGCCTTATTGAGCTATCCGTTTCTGTTTGAGCCTTTTTTCAAACTGGGTCAACAAACTCTGGGCTGGTCGTCTGGCTTTGCCTTGTTTGCCTTATCATGTGGCGCGCTGAGTCTTTATGTCAAACGTCAGACCCGTCATCAGCAAATGCCGCCAGCAAGCAGCGATGCGGCGGCGAGCGAACTGCTGTCGGACCGGCTGCCGCTGGTATGGCGCTGGTTTTTCTGGCTGGCATTACCAACAGTCACCTCGATTATGCTGCTGGCGATTACCAATCAGCTTTGTCAGGATGTGGCCAGCGTACCGTTTTTATGGATTATGCCGCTAGGCTTTTATCTGATCAGCTTCATACTGTGTTTCGCCGAATTTCAATGGTATCGCCGCCGTATCGTGCTATCGCTGGCTATGCTCAGCGGCGCCGGGCTGCTGGCCGCACTGTACTGGAGCGCCAAAATCGCCCTGCCCTGGCAGATTGTCATCTACTGTCTGGGACTGTTTTTCTGCTGCATGATTTGCCACGGCGAATTATTCCGTTTACGCCCCCAACCCGATAATCTGACGGCCTATTATCTGGCGATTGCGCTGGGCGGGGTTCTCGGCGGCGTATTTGTCGCCCTGATTTCACCGCTGATTTTCTCGCAGTATTTTGAATTTCATCTGGGCTTATGGGCCAGTTTTGCGCTGGTGTATGGCGTGCTGTTATTTGATCGGCATCCGACCCCATCCAATCGCTGGTCAACTGCCGGCCAAAGCGCCGGGGCATTATTGCTGCTATTGCTGGCGGTAGCGCTAAGCAACCACGCCTACCAAATCAGTGCCGCCCAATCGGTGGTAAGTCGCAATTTCTACGGCATCCTGCGGGTTGTCGAACGCGATCGCGACCAGCCTGACCTGGCCCGCCGGGTATTACGGCATGGCGCGATTGATCATGGTTTTCAGTATCTGGCCCCAGACAAACAAGCACTGGCCACCGCCTACTATCGCCCTGAAACCGGTGTCGGGCTGGCGATGACTTATTTTCCGCGCCAGCAACAACGACGAATTGGCATTATCGGCCTGGGCGTTGGTACTCTGCTGAGTTACGGCCACCATGATGATTATTTTCATATTTATGACATCAACCCCACCGTGGTGGCGCTGGCCGAAAACCACTTCAGCTTTCTAAGCAATACTGCTGCGCACTACGCTATTGTCACCGCCGATGCCCGACTGGCGCTGGAACGCGATCCTCCGCAACAATTTGACATTTTGGTTCTAGACGCCTTTAGCGGCGATGCGATTCCGATGCATTTATTAACCGTGGAAGCAATGCATCTGTATCTGCAGCATTTGCGTGATGACGGAGTGCTGGCAATTCATATTTCCAACCGCTATCTCGATTTGCGGCCGTTACTAACCGGTCTCGCCGATCATTACGGTTACTGGTTTGCTGTAGTGCCGGGCAAACCTGCC
The DNA here is from genome assembly GCA_903902945.1 of uncultured Pseudomonadota bacterium. Classification (GTDB taxonomy): domain Bacteria; phylum Pseudomonadota; class Gammaproteobacteria; order Methylococcales; family Methylomonadaceae; genus Methylomonas. Next base: position 6,966 of record CAIUWU010000174.1, on the reverse strand, counting down.
GACAATGATTTTGGCCTGTATCGCTCCGACTGGGCTTACATCACCCGCAACCAGACTTTTCTGCAACAGGCGCCGATTCAGGCCGCTCTGGAACGAGGCGGCGAGCTTAATAAAACGGTGTTATGGACTGACGATTTTTCCAATTTGTTCAGTTTGCTCAAATAAACACTAGTCATTATTCGCGCTGGGTTCCTCGGGACTTCGCCAAGCTAGGTTAGCAAATCCAGACTACAGATGAGGGATAGTTGGTTTGTGGCCAAGATTAAACAAAAGCCCTGGGGTTGTGGCTAGCTGCTGTAGCCGAGAGGCAATACTGGTTTAAAAAGCGGTACCAATGAATTGGCTCTAGCTATCTCCAACCTAGAACCCGTCTTCATTAGTACCACCAGACCTGAAAGTTACCGTGAATTAGACCCGAGTCAAACTTGAGCGATTGCGGTGGCTTGGAAACTCAGGCGCAGCAGGAAAGCTGCCAGCAGTCTTAATGCTGATAGATTTGCTGCGGATCTTTGAGAACGGCTTCGGTGGTTTGCCACTGGCCGTTTTGCAGGCTGCGGTAAAAACAGCTTTCACGTCCGGTATGACAGGCAATGCCGCCTTGCTGCTCGATTTTCAGCAAAATGACATCGGCATCGCAGTCGAGCTGAATATCCAGCACTTTTTGCTGATGCCCGGATTCTTCACCCTTGCGCCACAGCCGTTGCCTGGAACGTGACCAGTACACGGCAAAACCGCTTGCCACGGTCAGCGCCAACGATTCTTTATTCATCCAGGCGAACATCACCACCCGGCCACTGTCATGCTGCTGAGCAATGACCGGCACCAACCCCTCTTCAGTCCATTGAATCTGTTCCAGCCACTCCTGGCTCATAAGCGCACCTCAATACCCCGGGCCTGCAGATGGCGTTTGGCCTGTTCGATACTGTATTCGGCAAAATGGAAAATACTGGCTGCCAGCACCGCATCGGCTTTGCCGTCGATAATGCCGTCGGCCAGATGATCGAGATTGCCGACACCGCCAGAAGCGATGACCGGAATATTGACCGCTTCGCTGATAGCGCGGGTCAGTGGCAGATCGAAACCGGATTTGGTGCCATCACGATCCATACTGGTCAACAGGATTTCACCGGCACCAAAGTTTTGCATCTTGATCGCCCATTCCACCGCATTGATGCCGGTCGGTTTGCGACCGCCGTGGGTGAAGATTTCCCAGCGCGGTGGCTCGCCATCACCGCTGACTTTTTTGGCGTCAATCGCCACCACAATGCATTGCGAACCAAATTTTTCCGCTGCCTGCTGGACAAACTCGGGATTGAATACCGCCGCACTGTTGATACCAACCTTGTCAGCGCCGGCATTGAGCATCCGGCGAATGTCATCCAGTTTGCGAATCCCGCCGCCTACGGTCAGCGGAATAAACACTTCGCTGGCAACCTGTTCGACGACATGAACAATGGTATCGCGGTCATCATGAGTCGCCGTGATATCGAGAAAGGTAATCTCATCGGCGCCTTCGCGATCATAGCGGCGGGCAATTTCAACCGGGTCGCCGGCATCGCGGATGTCGACAAATTTAACGCCCTTAACCACCCGGCCGTTATCGACATCCAGACAGGGAATAATACGTTTCGCCAGACTCATGATTTAGCCAAATGTTTCGGCCAGTTTCGCCGCTTCGGCGAAATCCAGCGTACCTTCATAAATGGCGCGACCGGTGATTGCGCCGGTGATGCCTTCATGAGCCACGGTGCCCAAGGCACGGATATCGTCGATATTGGTGATACCGCCCGAGGCAATGATGGGAATATTGACTGCCCGCGCCAGTTTGGCAGTGGCTTCGACATTAACGCCCTGCATCATGCCGTCACGGGAAATATCGGTATAAATGATGGCTGAAACGCCTTGCGCTTCAAACTTCTGCGCCAGATCGATCACATCATGACGTGACAGTTTCGACCAGCCATCAATCGCGACTTTGCCATCTTTGGCATCCAGACCAATGATGATGTGCCCTGGAAATTCCAGCGCCACATCACGGACGAAATGCGGCTCGCTGACTGCCTTGGTGCCAATGATCACATATTGAACCCCGGCTTCCAGATAGGCTTCGATAGTGTCTTCATCGCGGATGCCGCCACCAATCTGAACCGGTACATCCGGATAAGCTTCGACAATGGCATGAATCACACTGGCATTACGCGGTTTCCCGGCAAAAGCGCCATCAAGATCCACCAGATGTAACCGTTTGGCACCTGCTTCTACCCAGCGACCCGCAACAGCAACCGGATCATCCGAGAACACGGTATCGTCTTCCATGCGGCCCTGACGCAAACGGACACATTTCCCTTCTTTTAAATCAATTGCAGGTATCAGCAACATAATTAAATCTCAACAGCTTGAATCATTGTATTTGGGGTTAAAAAACTGGCAGGCGGTGGCTTAACAGCTTCCATCCCAGCTCAGGAAATTTTGCAGTAACTGCAAACCAACGCTCTGACTCTTTTCCGGGTGAAACTGCACGGCAAAGACATTGTCTCTGGCAATCGCACAAGTGAAAGGATACGGATATTCGCTGGTTGCAATGGTGTGCTCGGCTTTATCGGGAACCGCGTAATAACTGTGCACGAAATAAAAACGGCTGTTTTGCGGTATGCCCCGCCACAAAGGATGATTCAGTTGCTGTACCTGATTCCAGCCCATGTGAGGAATTTTGAGGCGCTGGCCGTTGGCATCGGTCAAATTGTCGGCAAAGCGGCGCACATGCCCGGGAAACAAATTCAGACAGGCGGTTTTGCCGCCTTCTTCGCTATCGGTCAACAAAGCCTGCATCCCCAGACAAATCCCTAGCAGCGGTTTGCTGACGGCCACCTGCTGGATCACCTCGGCCAGTCCGGTGTCATGCAAGGCTTGCATACAATCCCGCATGGCACCAACACCGGGAAACACCACGCGGTCGGCTTGGGCAATTACCTGAGGATCAGCACTGATTCTGACCTCGACACCGCTATCGGCGTGCTGCAGGGCTTTGGCGATGGAATGCAGATTACCCATTCCATAATCGATTACAACGACTGATGACATAACACTTTAGGAAAATTAAGAGAGTGGCCTGATTCAGAGGCTTCCTTTAGTTGAAGGCATGATGCCGGCCATACGCGGATCGGGGCTGATCGCCATCCGCACTGCGCGGCCAAAGGCTTTAAAGACGGTTTCGGCGATATGGTGAGCATTACCGGCTTTCAGATTATCAATGTGCAACGTCACACCGGCATGATTGACAAAGCCCTGAAAGAATTCGCGCAACAAGTCGACATCGAAATTGCCGATCAGCGCACGCTTGAAAGTAACGTCATAGAACAAACCGGGCCGACCGGAAAAATCTACTGTGACTCGTGACAAGGATTCATCCAGCGGCACATAGGCATGACCATAACGGTACAGGCCTTTCTTGTCGCCCAGTGCCTTGGCAAAAGCCTGACCCAGCGCAATACCAATATCTTCGACGGTGTGATGAGCATCGATTTCCAGATCACCGTGGCAGACAATCTCCAGATCGATCAGCCCGTGTCTAGCGACCTGATCCAGCATGTGGTCCAGAAAAGGCACGCCGGTGGTAAAACTGGCTTGCCCCTGACCATCGAGATTAATAGCAACTTTGATTTGAGTTTCGAGAGTATTGCGCTCGATGAGAGCGGTACGTGAGTTCATGCTTGATGCGAATAATTTTTCAAAGGCTTAGTTTACGTGATTGTTTTGCTTACGCCAAACTCTTGCTGGCAATTTCGTAAACATCCTTGGACAGCGTTTCCACCGCCACAATGCGCTGTAATTGCTGCTGCATCAGTTCCTGTCTGGCGGGATCGTAACGGCGCCATTGCGCCAGCCCGGTCACCATCCGCGATGCAATCTGCGGATTGAGAGAGTTGAGGGCCAACACTTGGTCGGCCAGAAAACGGTAGCCCTCGCCGTTTTTAGCATGGAAATGCACCGGATTGGCCTGAGTAAAGGCACCGACCAGCGCCCGCACCCGGTTAGGGGTTTTGATATCAAAGGCCGGATGCTGCATCAGCGCCTGTACCGTAGTAAAAGTGTCCGGCGTGATACTGGTGGCCTGCAGCGCAAACCATTTATCGATCACCAGCGCCTCATGCTGCCATTGCTGATAAAACTGCTCCAGACACAACGCCTTGGCCGGATGATCGCTGTTGACGATCACCGACAGTGCCGCCATTTGATCGGTCATATTGCCGGCACTGCGAAACTGCTGCTCGGCCAGCTGATAAGCATCGCCGATTTCCAGACTGGCCAGATAACTTAAACAGGTGTTTTTCAGTCGCCGTCTGCCCACCGCACCGGCATCGAAACAGCCCGATTCATCGCGATGATGCTGCTGATACAGGGCGACAAATTCAGCCTGACAAGCTTGCGCCAAGGTTCTTTTGACAAACTGCCGCGCCTGATGCACCGCATCGACATCGATCACCGCCATCTGCCCAGACAAATAGCTCTCTTCCGGTAAGGCCAGCAATAAAGCCTGATACGACAAATCATCCATCTCGCGGGTCAGCAAGCTACGATACGCCTCGATTACCAGATCATCCAGCCACAGCGGCTGCTGATGCTGGATGGCATCGATCAGCGTAAAGATGACCTGACAGGCCAGTTGCTGACCGGCTTCCCAACGGCTGAAACTATCACTGTCATGCTGTAGCAAAAACGCCAGTTCTGCCAGACTGCGTTCCATTTTCAAAATCACCGGCGCCGAATAACCCCGCAACAAAGACAATACTGGCGCTTGCGGCAAACCAGTAAAAGTAAAGCTTTGTTGCGCCTCGGTGACGTCCAGCACGATTTCGTCGACGCTTTGCTCACAGTAATGAATGGTCGCCACCGCACCGTCTGCCGCCAGCAAACCCAGTTTCAAGGGAATATGCAAAGGCAGTTTGTGCGGCTGATTGGGCGTCGGCGGACAGCTTTGCTGCACCGTCAGCTGCAGCGATTGTTGTCCGGCATCGTAGCTTGAACTGACCGTCAGCACTGGCGTACCGGCCTGCGAATACCAGCGGCGGAATTGCGTCAGTTCGACGCCATTGGCATCTTCCAGTGCTTTGACAAAATCTTCGCAAGTCACCGCCTGGCCGTCATGGCGGGCAAAATACAAATCACAGCCTTGGCGAAAACCTGCCGCGCCCAACAGGGTATGCAGCATGCGCACCACTTCGGCACCTTTTTCATACACGGTCAGGGTGTAAAAGTTATTGATTTCAATATAGGCTTCGGGCCGAATCGGATGTGCCAGCGGACCGGCATCTTCGGCAAATTGCCGGGTTCTCAGCGCATTGACATCTTCGATGCGTTTGACGGCACGCGAGATCCGATCGGCGCTGAACTCCTGATCGCGAAATACGGTAAAGCCTTCTTTCAGACTGAGCTGAAACCAGTCACGGCAAGTGACCCGGTTACCACTCCAGTTATGAAAATATTCATGACCAATCACGCCTTCGACATGCTCATAATCGCTGTCAGTGGCGGTATCCGGTCTGGCCAACACAAACTTGGTATTGAAGATATTGAGGCCCTTGTTTTCCATCGCCCCCATATTGAAATGGTCGACCGCAACGATCATGTATAAATCCAGATCATATTCCAGGCCATAGACCTCTTCATCCCAGCGCATGGCGTTTTTCAGCGACTGCATGGCATGGGCACATTTATCGACATTATGTTGTTCGACAAAAATCTCCAGCGCAATCTGGCGGCCTGACTGGGTTGTAAACTGATCAGCCACACATTCCAGCTGTCCGGCCACCAGCGCGAATAAATAACAGGGCTTGGCGAACGGATCTTCCCAGCTGACCCAGTGACGGTTATCTGCCAGCTCGCCCTGCCCGGTTTTGTTACCGTTGGACAGCAGTACCGGATATAAGCTTTTGTCGGCACGCAGCGTGGTGGTGAAACGACTCATCACATCGGGTCGGTCCAGAAACCAGGTGATTTTGCGAAAGCCTTGCGCTTCACATTGGGTACACAACATGCTGCTGGACAGATACAGACCTTCCAGCGCGGTATTGGCTTTGGGATTGATGCGGTTTGTAATCAGTAACTCGAACACGCCGGATTGCGGCACATGGTTAATGGTCAGGGTTTCAGGAGTCAGCACATAAGCGTCTGGCGCCAGCGCCTGACCATCCAGCGCAATAGCCAGCAATTCCAGCTCTTCACCCTGCAGCACCAGCGGCATGGCCGGCCCGGCCTGCTGCGAATTACGCTGCAAGCGCAGTCTGGACTCAACGACGGTATTTTCTTCATCCAGATCAAACTGCAAATCGACGCTATCAATCCGATAGTCAGGAACGCTGTAATCTTTCAGGTAAATGGTTTGCGGGCTAGCTTCACGCATGGTCTTGTACTTAAAGTTGAAATTATGAAAACGCTGGCAATCGTTCAGCTTCTGGCTCGATAGGCAGCAACGCCCAGCAAAGCCCAAGCCAGCAAAAACGCCAGTCCGCCCAGCGGGGTAATCATCCCCAGCCAGCTTACCTTGCAAATTGCCAATAGATAGAGACTGCCGGAAAACAGCACAATCCCGGCTAATAAGGCATTGGCGGCCCAGCTCAGCAGTTTGTCGGCCGGCAATCGTGCTATCAGGGCCAGCAACAGGGTATGCCACACCTGATAATTGACGGCGGTCTTGTAAATATCCAGCTCATGCTCGGTCAGGAATGGCTTGAGACCGTGGGCACCAAACGCGCCCAGTGCCACTGCGCAAAATCCCGATACCGCCGCCCAGACTAAAATCTTTGTTTGCATCATTTTTCTCTTAAGCGCGGCATTAACTGCACCAGATTACAGGGCCGGGTGCGGGCATCGAGCTGCTCTTTGATCAAGGCCTCCCAGGCTGTCTGACAAGCCCTTGATGACCCGGGCAAACAAAACAGATAGGTGCCGTTAGCCACGCCGGCTACT
>CAIUWU010000173.1 GCA_903902945.1 uncultured Pseudomonadota bacterium | reverse complement strand
TATCCACATTTGCTGTTATCTCATTTTCAGTAAATGATTTCTATCTGGGTGGAATATGTTTGCTGTTAGCGGCTACCATATTAGGTTTTTGGTTGGTTAATTATCCGTTTGGCAGATTATTTCTAGGAGATGGCGGCGCCTATTTGATCGGTTTTTTTCTGGCTTGGATTGCTGTGCTGTTGCCATATAGAAACGGAATATCCAGCTGGGTAAGTTTGTTAATTTGCAGTTATCCAGTTATTGAAGTGCTGGTTAGTATCGCGCGCAGAAAAATTAACGGTCAGGATCCTAGTCAGCCCGATTGTGGCCATATGCACAGTCTGATTAAACTGGTTTTGGTTAACAGGTATTTTGCGCATAAGCCCGATTGGTGGCGTAATTCCATGGTGTTTATTATTACGCTGCCTTATATCCTGATTTCGCAGAGTCTGGCGCTGGCCTTTTATGCCGAACGCAGTCAACTGATATTGGCGTTTATCATCTGTGCCTTGTTATACCTGTCGATTTACCAGTATTTGGCGGGCAGATTTCAATATCTGACTCAGCCGCAATAAAAGCATGCGATTTTTCTGATTTACCGATTTGCCGGTTTAAGACTCGATATAACGATTAATTGTGTATTACTTGTTTTTAGCTCTGATGGTGTTGTCTCCGTTGCCGTGGGGCGCCAATCGCCCCTGGGTGTGGGATGGCTATATGGTGTTGATAGCGCTGTTGACTCTGCAGGTGTCGGTGCAGTTGTGGCGTGGTAAAGCCAATCTGCCGATCAATCATTTCGGCTTGAAGTGGGCACTGTTGCTGTTTGCGATTCCCGTGCTGTGGGCTTGTCTGCAAACCGTCAGCTGGGTGCCGGCAGACTGGAAAAATCCATTCTGGAGTCTGGCTGAGCCGGTTTTGCATCGGCAATTGCCAGGGGCTATCAGCGTTTTGCCTTATGAAACTATTACCGCCCTGCAGCGTTTGTTGATGTATGGCCTAGTGTTCATGCTGAGCTTGTATTTTCATCAGGACAGTGAGCGGGCGCGTAACACCATGATGGTGCTGGCAAATGCCGGCATGGTGTATGCAATTTATGGGCTGGTGATGTACTGGGGGCGGTTTGATAATTTTCTCTGGATTGAGCGTGATAAAACCCTGAACGTAGTCAGCAGCACTTTTATCAATCGCAACAACTACGCCACGTATGCCGGGCTGATGTTATTGGCGGTTTTTCCGCAGTTGTATGAAAAATTAAAAAACGCCTTGCAGTTTGGCATCAATAGTCATTTTGGCCGGCAGTATTTGTTGGAGAAACTATTGCTAAAGGGGTGGTGGCCGTTGCTGATGATTGTGGTTGGCGGTACCGCTTTATTACTGACAGAGTCGCGCGGTGGTTTTCTCAGTACTGCTTTGGCCACGCTGGTGTTTGTGTTGTTGATGGCCTTGTCCGGTCGTTTGCGCTTCAACTTTGCGGTGCCGGTACTGGTGTTGGTGGTGCTGTTATCGTCGCTGACACTGTTTCAAACCAGTGGTGATGGGGTGCTGGAGCGCCTCAATCAGATCGATGTTGAGAATAACGAGCGTTTACGGGTCTACCAGATTTTAGTGGATGCCAATCGCAATCAGTCGGGCTTGGGTATGGGTTATGGCAGCTTTGAAAAAAGTTTCCGTATTTACAGAAGTCAGGAAGTGCAAGGTTATTACGACAAAGCACATAATAATTACCTGGAAAATATTTTCGAGCTAGGCCAGATTCCGGCAGGTGCGCTGTTTGCAGCAATCGCTTGGTTGGCGGGCTTAAGTTTTAAAGGTTTTTGGTTGCGCAAACGCCATTGGCTATATCCGGCGATTGGTTTTGCGGCCACGATTCTGGTTGCCAGCCATGCCTTGGTCGATTTCAGTTTGCAGATTCCGGCGGTTGCTATGACTTATGGGCTAATCATGGGGGTGGCGATAGCGCAATCGGTTTCTTCGAAACACAAAACAATAAAAATAAATACACATCAGGACACCGGCATAGTTACAACCGCAACAGTTTAAATAAGGAGAGGATATGTTTATTTTGAGAATTTTAAAAGTGCTGGTCTTTACCGGGTTCTTGCTATCGTCGGTCGCTCAGGCCGATGTCGCTGCTGATATTCAGGGGGCCATCAGTGCTACTGCTGGTCAGTCACAACCAGTGATTGATGCGGCTGTAGCGCAAGTGGTTAAAGATGCAGTTGCTGCTGCTGGTACTGATGAAGCAGCCATTCTGGCTGTAGTGCAAGCTGCTGTGACGGCCAACCCAGATTATGCTGCACTGATTACCACCGCCGCCATCGAGCAGGCGGGTCCTAATTTTGCGCCGCAAATTGCCACTACTGCTGCAGCTGCCGCACCCGATAAGGCGGCGGCAATTGGTGTGGCGGCCGCTCAGGCGGCACCCAGTAAGGCCGATGCAATTGCAGCGGCAGTGCCGGCTGCAGCGCAGGCAATCGCCGCTGATCCTAGCATTCAACAAGCCCAACAAAATCAACAAGCCCAAAATGCAGCAACC
>CAIUWU010000172.1 GCA_903902945.1 uncultured Pseudomonadota bacterium | reverse complement strand
ACCAAGGCTTCTTGTTGCCATTGTTGGTAGAAACTATCCAAAGCTTGGCCTTTAGCTGGATGATGACTATTGACCATCACCGACAAGGCCGCCATTTGGTCAGTCATATTGCCCGCCGTTTCAAACTGTTGGCTGGCTAATTGATAATTTTCGGCAGTTTCCAGACTTAATAAATAACTTAAACAGGTGTTTTTCAAACGCCGTCTGCCTACGGCTTCTGCACTAAAACAGCCTGACTCATCACGATGATGCTGAACATATAACTGTTTAAATTCAGCCTGTAACTGCGCAGCCAGAGTTTTCCTGACAAATTGCCGCGCCTGATAAATCGCATCAACATCAATCACCGCCATTTGCCCAGATAAATAACTTTCTTCCGGCAAAGTTAGCAATAAAGCTTGATACGACAAATCACTGCTTTCGGTATTAACGATACTGCGATACGCCTCAACCACTACCGCATCCAAAGCCAAAGGCCGTTGATTTTGTAGATCATCAATCAACTTAAAAATCACTTGGCTGGCTAATTGTTGCCCTGCCTCCCAACGACTAAAGCTATCACTGTCGTGGCGCAACAAAAACGCCAGCTCTTCCAAGCTACGTTGAATTTTTAAACTCACCGGCGCAGAAAAACCGCGCAACAAAGACACCACCGGCTGTTGCGGCAAGCTCTCAAAACGGAAACTTTGCTCGGCTTCGGTGACATTTAACGTCAATTCCTGACTGCGTTGACCATTAAAGACAATCTCTGCCGCCGCACCATCGGTGGCCAATAAGCCCAGTTTCACCGGAATATGCATCGGCAATTTTTGCGCTTGATTCGGCGTGGCAGGACAGCTTTGTTGAATGGTTAATTGCAAGGTTTGGCTGTCAGCATCGTATTTCTGACTGACGCTTAACACCGGCGTACCGGCTTGTGAATACCATAGTCTGAACTGTTTTAACTCAATACTATTGGCATCTTCCATGGCTTTGAGAAAATCTTCACAAGTTACCGCCTGACCATCGTGACGGGCAAAATACAAATCACAGCCTTGACGAAAATCCGCTGCACCCAGCAAAGTGTGCAACATACGCACTACTTCGGCACCCTTTTCATAAACGGTCAGCGTGTAAAAGTTATTAATTTCAATATAGGCTTCAGGGCGAATCGGATGCGCTAATGGCCCAGCATCTTCGGCAAATTGACGAGTGCGTAAAGCATTGACGTCTTCAATCCGTTTCACCGCCCGCGAGGTTCTATCGCCGCTGAACTCTTGATCACGGAAGACGGTAAAGCCTTCTTTCAAGCTTAACTGAAACCAGTCGCGACAAGTGATGCGGTTACCCGTCCAGTTATGGAAATATTCGTGACCAATCACCCCTTCGATATGCTCATAATCGCTATCGGTGGCAGTATCGGGGCGGGCCAGCACAAACTTGGTGTTAAACACATTCAAGCCCTTGTTTTCCATCGCGCCCATATTGAAATGGTCAACGGCAACAATCATGTACAAATCCAAATCGTACTCAAGACCATAAGTCTGTTCATCCCAAAGCATGGCGTTTTTCAACGATTGCATGGCGTGGCCGCATTTATCGAGGTTGTGTTGCTCGACAAAAATCTCCAAAGCAATTGTTCGGCCGCTCATAGTAGTAAATTGATCGGCGACAGATTCCAACTGCCCGGCAACCAATGCAAACAAATAACACGGCTTGGCAAACGGATCTTCCCAACTCACCCAATGCCGATT
>CAIUWU010000171.1 GCA_903902945.1 uncultured Pseudomonadota bacterium | reverse complement strand
GCCAGGTTTTCTCCGCCGATTGTCCCAGCTTGAACAGCATGTGCAACATGCCCTCGCGAGCCAGACAGCCTTTTGCACGTTTGGTCCGATGGCGAATGGTGGCGAAGGTTGATTCAATCGGATTGGTTGTTCGAATACTTTGCCAGTGTTGAGCCGGAAAGTCATAGAACGCCAGTAGTTCGTGCCGGTCCCGATACAGGCATTCAACCGCCTTGGGATATTCAGCGTCATAGAGCGCGGCGAACTGGTCAAAGGCATGCTCGGCGTTCTTCTGGGTATCGGCTTGCCAAATGTCGTACAGCGACTGTTTCATCTTGGGTTGCACCACTTTGGGAACGCGGTTGAGCACATTGTTCATCTTATGCACCCAGCAGCACTTCTCGCCAGCTCTGTGTTGATTCGCGCACGCCATCTTCAATCGCCAGAAAGCGTTTTTCACCGCGCTCATTGACGCCGATGATGACCAAGGCGCACAGCTTGACATCTTCCGCTCGCAGGCCACTGTAAATGCCATCGGCCCAAATATAGACCCACTGATCCCGATCCAGGCGATGGGTCCGCCAATCGTTATATTCCGCCGCCCACTCGCGTTTCAAACGGGCCACGGTGCTGGCCGACAATCCCTTGGCATCCGGCCCCACCAGAACTTCCAGTGCAGCTTCCATCTCACCACTGGAAATACCTTTCAAGTACAACCAGGGCAATGCGGCAGACAAGGAACGTGTTTTCCGAACATACGGCGGCGCCAATGCAGAACGAAAGATGGCGCCTTGGCCGTCTTTCGCCCGAACCTTGGGAACCTTCGCCGCCACGGGCCCGATACCCGTCTGAATCTCGCGTTCCGGTTGGAAACCGTTACGAACGACCGCAGCCCGGCCATCGCCTAGCTTCCGTTCGCTGAAGGCTTCCATATAGGCTGCCAATTCAGCCTCGATGGCTTGCTCAATCAGCTTGCTAGCCCCTTGCCGGATCAAGTTGGTCAATGGATCGGCATTCTCATCTCGACTCGACAAGTCGATTACATTACTCTTCTTCATCGTGGCGTATCCTTGGATTTGATCGCTTTGTTTGGTCACAAATAATCAACCAGATCCGCCGCTTCTCTTCAACTATCAAACACTAGATTCAGTTATAGCTCTCCCCGCGAATGACATTGGCAATCGGGGTTAAAAAGGTTAAACGGGCGGCATTTTTTGCCAAGCCGCGATAACGGTTCTTGGCGTAGCCAAAGCGGATTTTAATGTCCCGAAACACGTGTTCGACTTTGGCTCGGCGAATCGCCAGTTCGTGGACTGCTTGGCGTAATAATTGGGATTGTTGGCAGCCGTCTTGGGTTAACTTGTCCAGTTTGACTGGACGCATCGCGATCACACAGGTCCGGTGGATTTTCCATCGACATTTCGGGGCGCTGGTCCAAGCCTTGATGGCCTGCGTTGCCCTGTAACAAAGCGCTCTTCGCCGTGCAGCAGGTGGGCGGCTTCGGTCACCTCTCTGACATGACCGGCAGTCACCCTGAGCGTATGCACCAAGCCGGTTTCGCTATCGACGCCGATGTGAAATTTGCTACCGAAATACCATTGATTGCCTTTTTTGCTGGCATGCATTTCGGGGTCGTGTGATTGACTTTGGTTTTTGGTCGAGGTCGGCGCGGCAATCAGGCGAGCATCGACGATGGTACCGGCTTTTAAAAACAGGCCGCGCTCGCTCAGCGTTTGATTGATGGTCTGGAAGATTAGTTTGGTTAAACCGTGCTGTTCCAGAAAATGCCGAAACTGCAAAATCGTGCTTCCATGCCGGGGTCAGAGTAGTTGTAGACAATCTGCGCGACGTGCACATGCAGCATGCCATTCAAGGCAAACGGTTTACGCCTCCGGCCTTTGCCTTTGTTGGTGTATTCGACATCGGCAAAACTGAGCTGTTGATTCTGTTCCATGCGCGTTATCTCAAAATCGGGACTGTGGCTGAATTATATCGATCAACGGGTATTAATCAGAGGTTCCCTAAGTGAATCACACCATGAGCGGCGGCCAAAACCGTTATAGACTTCATAGTCATGGGGCTTCGGCACGATCAGCTGTTTTTGAGACTTCATTCCGCTAGGAAACGTAGAGAAAGCCCTAATAGCGAATGCCGTGAGACCGTCAGGTCTTGCCTAAACGCTAAGGGCTTTTACTAAATTGCCGCACTGCGTCGACTATGAAGCTGTCAATTGCAACCTTGCTTCCCCATTCCTCTCAACCATCACTTACCGGAAACAGCAGTGCGTAGGTGATGCACAGCACGGCGACTGCGGTTAGCAGCCATAGCAGTGCTTTAAAGAGATCATCAATGAATTTGTGCATGATTGTGTCAGAAGTCGGCTAATCGGTTGGCTGCCGACTATACGACAGATTGGTCGCTTTCTGAATCACTTTCTGATGATCTTGCCCCGCTACCGATATCAACCCCTCTCAATTCTGCCGTGATGCAGTCATAAAAGGAATTTTTCCTATATCAAGCCGTTAGCGGCCCCGCTAAAATTGCCGGCGTTTATCTTGTAACTGCTGGCAAACCCTCATGAATCTGCAAAAAAATCTACTTGCTACCGCTATCAGCCTGGCTTTAGTGCACTCTGCGCAAGCCGAAACCGTCGCCGAACAACTGGACAGTGTGGAAGTCGTCGAAATTTCACCGCTGGATGGTCTTAATCTGACCAAAGACAAAATTCCGGCCCCGGTGCAAACCGCCACCGATAAAGACATCGAAAAAACTAACGCGATTAACATCAGCGATTTTATGAATCGTTCTCTGGGTAGCGTGTATGTCAATGACACCCAAGGCAACGGTTTTCAGCCGGACATTAACTATCGTGGTTTTACCGCATCGCCTTTGTCCGGCACCCCGCAAGGCATTTCGGTATATATGGACGGGGTGCGCCTTAATCAGCCGTTTGGCGATGCGGTGAGCTGGGATCTGATTCCGCGTTCGGCGATTAAATCGATGGCGATGATGCCGGGTTCTAATCCGCTGTTTGGTCGCAATACGCTGGGCGGTGCCTTGTCGCTGGAAACCAAAGACGGCAAAAGCAATCCGGGTACTTCGATTCAGGGGCTGGGCGGCAGTTATGGCCGAAATGCCTATGAGTTTGAGCACGGCGGCTTTGATAAAAAAACCGGTCTTAACTGGTATGCCACCGGCAACTACTATCAGGATCAGGGCTGGCGCCAGTCTTCTCCCTCTAACGTGCGGCAGATTTTCGGTAAAGTCGGCTGGGAAGGTGAAAAGACCGATCTGAAACTGACCACGGCTTATAGCGACAACAGCCTGATTGGTAACGGGCTGCAGACGGTTGATGGCTTAAAGCAGGATTACACCAGCGTTTATACCACTCCCGATATTACCGAAAACCGTTCGCTGTTTCTGAATCTGGAGGGTCAATATCAGCTCAACAGCAAAGTCACGTTGGCCGGTAATACCTATTACCGGAATATTAAAACCGGGGCGATGAATGGCGATATTAATCAGGATGCTTCCGGTGGCACTGTCTATCAGTATGGCCTTTTAGGCGATAAGCATTATCCGGGACCTTTCGATCCGGCTTTTCCAAGTCAGCGCTGTATTGCCCAAGCGGCCTCAGCGACCGGTGAACCCAGCGAGAAATGTACCGGCATCATTACTCAGAGCACTACCCAGCAACAAAACTGGGGGACGCAAGGGCAGGCCATTATTAACGATAAGCTGTTTGGCAAGGACAATCAGTTTCTGTTCGGCGCGGCTTATGATCAAAGTGTGATTGCTTATAACCAGTACGGACAGTACGGCTATCTGAATCCCAATGGTAGTGTGACGGCTGTTTCAGGGGCCGGGGCAAGAAACACCAATGATGGACTGTATTTTCAAGATCTGGCAGATGGTGGCGCGCAAGTAGACAATCGCGTCTCTTTGAGCGGTGATACCGTCACCTGGAGCTTTTTTACCGAAGATACCTTTAGCCCGGCTAAAAACCTGCATATTACCGCTTCCGGTCGTTACAACTATACCTCGGTAAGCAATGCCGATGGCTTGGCGAGTCAGCATTATTTACCCCATACGGATCCCGCGTATTCCGGGACTATCAGTAATTACTCGCCGGCTGGCATTATTGATCCAAGTGCTTCCCTAACCGGCAAACATGTTTTTGACCGTTTCAATCCTGCTGTCGGTCTGACCTATAACCCTTATGAAGCGATTGGCTACTATGCCGGTTATAGCGAAGGCACCCGCGCACCGACTACTATTGAGTTAGGCTGCGCCAACCCAGATCAACCTTGCCGTTTGCCCAATTCGATGGCCGGTGATCCGGCTTTGAAACAGGTGATTACCCAAAACTGGGAAACCGGTTTCAGAGGTATGTTGCCGGGCAAGGTTAACTGGAGTCTGGGCTACTTTAATATCTTAAATACCAACGATATTCAGTTTGTCGCTGCACGGACTAGCGGTTATGGCTACTTTAAAAACTTTGGTAAGACTCAGCGGCAGGGTATTGAGGCCAGTTTGTATCGTCGGGTTGAAGACTGGAGTATCGGTGCCAATTACACCTATCTGGATGCGACCTATCAATCTACCGAATTGCTGAACAGCGAATTTAATAGTGCTGCCAATGCCGATGGGGCGATTACGGTCAATCCCGGTAACCATATCCCATTAACGCCCAAACATACCTTTAAAACTTATGTCGATTATCAGTTGACTAAAGAGTGGGGTACGAACCTGAATATCATTGGTTTCTCTCAATCTTTTGTGCGCGGTAACGAGAACAATAATCAGCAGGCCAATGGCACTATTCCTGGTTATGTGGTGGCCAATTACGGTGTGCGTTATGCACCGGAATTTGTCAAAGGCTTACAGGTGTTTGGTCAGGTTAATAACATTCTCGATCAGCATTACTACACCGCCGGACAATTTGGTGCTGCCGGTATTGCCAATGCTAGTTATCAAAATTATCCGGCGGGTACTAGCTTCTACGGCCCTGGTGCTCCCCGTACTTGGTGGCTGGGGATGAAGTACAGTTTTTAGTGGTTGTTGATGATTGGGCTGGCTGGATTACCCGGTGATGCCGGTTCGGGCTGATGTGGTTGTACTTTGCTGGACACACTATTACAATGCCTAAAGAAGAAGTGTGAATCCTATGAGCCGAGAAAAACCTAGATACTGTCGTCATAAGATAGTCGTCCAAAGTGGAATGCAGCGAATGTGTACCACTGCCAGAAATGATGCTGTGTTTTTAGCGTAACGAGTAGCTATGCCACGCCATCGGGAGCTATAACTGAATCTGGTGTTTAGAGTTGAATGGAAGTGAATCGCCCCGGTTTTCTCGGAGGCTCCAACCTTTGAGAGAATGGAGCAATGAAAAAAGAAACCACCAAGCATTATTCATCGGAAGTTCGAGAACGAGCGGTTCGTATGGTGCGAGAGCATCAAGATGAATACGCGTCGGAATGGGCAGCGATTCAATCGATTTCGGCCAAGTTTGGCTGTACGGCTGAGACCTTACGTCGCTGGCTGCGACTGTCGCAAACGGCCGACGTAAAAGCGAAAGTGCCGGTTGACAGCGAATCGGAGCGGATCAAGGCACTGGAGCGCGAAGTTCGCGAGTTACGCCAGGCTAACGAGATTCTGCGTAAGGCGTCAGCGTATTTTGCACAGGCGGAGCTCGACCGCCCGTCCAAACGATGAACGCGTTCATAGACGATCATCGCATCGTCTATGGGGTCGAGCCGATTTGCAAGGTATTGCCGATTGCCCCTTCAACGTATTACCAGCATGCGGCGCGCCAAGCCTATCCTGAGTTACGCTCTACCCGAGCCAAGCAGGACGAGGCACTGAGTCAACAGATTCGCCGTGTCTGGGAGAAAGCTTCCAAAACTATGGCGCTCGTAAAGTCTGGATTCAGTTGCAACGCGAAGGATGCGCCGTGGCCCGATGTACGGTGGAACGCCTCATGCGCAGCCTGGGGCTGAAAGGTGTCCGGCGTGGCAAAACCATCAAAACCACGATCAGCGATACTGATGCGGCTTGCCCCTTGGATCGCGTCAATCGGCAATTCAGCGCCGAGCGGCCGAATGCCTTGTGGGTAGCGGACTTCACCTATGTCAAAACCTGGCAGGGCTTTGTTTACGTGGCCTTTGTGATCGATGTGTTTGCCCGCTACATCGTCGGCTGGAAAGTGTCCGCTTCCGCGCATACGGATTTTGTGCTGGACGCACTAGAGCAGGCACTTGATGAGCGGCAACCCCAGCGCGATGGCGGCTTGATTCACCACAGCGACCGCGGCGTTCAGTACGTTTCGATCCGCTATACGGAACGCTTAGCCGAGGCTGGTGTTGAGGCTTCGGTGGGCAGCGTGGGCGACTCTTATGACAATGCTTTGGCCGAAACCATCAATGGTTTGTACAAAGCCGAACGGATTCACAAGCAATCCTGGAAGAACCGCGAAGCCGTCGAATTGGCCACCTTGACCTGGGTTGATTGGTTTAATCATCGACGGCTGTTAGGGCCTATTGGTAATATCCCACCAGCCGAAGCAGAGGCTAGGTATTATCAGCAACTAACCGAGTCTGCTCAGGCAGCAGGACTCACAAACTAAGGCCTCCGAGATTTCCGGGGCGATTCAAAGCGTCGTCTCTGGTTGATTATTTGTGACCAAACAAAACGATCAAATTCAAGTACGCCATGATGAAAAAGAGTAATGTAATTGACCTGTCGAGTCGAGAATGCCGATCCATTGATCGACTTGATCCGGCAAGGGGCTCGCAAGCTGATTGAGCAAGCCATCGAGGCTGAATT
>CAIUWU010000170.1 GCA_903902945.1 uncultured Pseudomonadota bacterium | reverse complement strand
TTACATGAACTGGTGCAATGGATAGGCATTTGCGATGGTAATATGCAGGAAGGTTCGTTCCGCTGTGATGTCAATGTCTCGGTCAGACCGCGTGGTACCACCACACTGGGTACGCGTAGAGAAATCAAAAACCTGAATTCGTTCCGCTTCATGCAGCAAGCCATTGAGTTTGAAACCAACTGGCAAATCGAACAAATTGAGGACGGCCGTTCTATTCAGCAAGCAACCGTGCTGTTCAATCCTGACACGGGCGAAACCCGCGCCATGCGCAGCAAGGAAGAAGCCAACGATTACCGTTACTTCCCCGATCCCGATCTGCTGCCGGTATTGATCGAAGACAGTTTGAAACAGGAAATCCGGGCGAATTTGCCAGAACTGCCGCATGCCAAAAAACAGCGCTTTATCAGCCAATATGGCCTGGATTCTGAGAGCGCAACAACGCTGACTTCATCGCGCCAGCTGTCTGACTTTTATGAACAACTGGTCAACCTGTGTGGTGATGAGCTGGCCAAACAGGCCGGTAACTGGATGACCGGCGAAGTATCAGGCGCGCTGAACAAAGCCGGACTGGACATTGCCAACAGCCCGGTCAGCCCAGAGCGTCTGGCCGGTTTGCTGAGACGCATCGCCGACAACACCATTTCCGGCAAAATCGCCAAACAGGTATTCGGCAAAATGTGGGACAGCAGTGACGATGCCGATACCATCATTAAAAACGAAGGTTTGGAGCAAATCAGCGACAGTGGTGCAATCGAGGCGATTATCGATGCCGTCATTGCTGCCAATCCGGTTGCCGTTGAACAGTTCCAGGCCGGCAAAGACAAGGCGCTGGGGGCACTGGTCGGCCAGATCATGAAACAAACCCAGGGCAAGGCCAATCCGGGTGAAGTCAATAAGCTGCTGATGGCAAAACTGAAAGGCTAAATCAGCAACAGCATCAGTCATTCCGGCAAACCGCAGCCGGAATGACCTTTCGATCAGCAAAAGGCACACGCCCCAACAAAACTGAACATCGCGCTACATCCCTGAAAGCGGCCGCATCCGCTTACAAATAACTTTTTACCGCTTGTGATTGTTAAGCGGCATAAATTACCTCTATACTGCCGCCCATGCGTTTATTCAATCTGCTCCTGCTGACACTACTGATGTTTGTTCTGCCATTGCAGGGCATAGCCAGTGTTTTGGAATTGAAAACGCCCTGCCCGACACAAGCATCTCACTCAATTTCAGCAACGGCAGCTTATCAACATCACTGCTGCCAACACCTGGATACCAACACTCAAACCAAGAAGCTCTGTAAAACTCAGCAAAACTGTCAGCTCAGTCCGATAGGCTTGATTTATCAACCTCAGCTGCTGCCCAGCACCGTTGTCATTAACAGCATCCCAGTGTTTTCCGATCAGACCCGCCTATCTTTCGACCCCTCCTCGACCTGGCGTCCTCCCAACTTAAGCTAATTGCACGTTAACTGTTCCGTGCTGTGACAACTGTCCTGATACAGCACTTGGGAAATCTTGTTTACGGATGTGACCGCAGCCGCTTATGAACGGCAAACACGGCACATCAAGGAATGTAACTATGTTTAAGCTATCTCCAGATAAAGGTTCTCCGGCACTTTGCCTGATAAGTGTCTTGGCCTGGTTATTACCCCCCTTACCACTGGCGGCCGAAACGCTGTCATTTAACACGGCACTGGAACTGGCATTGCATGCAGCACCGCTAATCACTGCCAATGAAGCTCAGACCGATGCAGCGCGGCAGGCAGCAATACCCGCCGGTGAACTGCCTGATCCGCAACTGGCCCTGGGCATCGACAATCTGCCGGTGGAAGGTACTGACAAATTTAATCTGTCGCGTGACTTTATGACTATGCAACGGATTGGTATCAGTCAGACTTTCACCAATCCTTACAAACTCGATGCCCGCATCGCCGTCGCCGACGGCAGGATTGCACTGGCCGAAGCGCAGACCCGTCTGACCCGCTTACAAGTGTTGCAAGAAACAGCGGTTGCCTGGATCAGCCGTGACACGATTGAGCATCAACTCATCAGACTCAGCAGTCTAGAACACGAAAACCGTCTACTGGAACGAGCGGTAACCGCCGGTTTTGCTGCCGGTAAAGGCATGGCGACTGATCTTCTAATCCCTCGCGCCGAAGCAGCGCGGCTGGCAGAACGGCGTGATGAGCTGCTGAGCCGCCGCTCCCAAGCGATTGCCCAACTCAAACGCTGGATCGGTACCGCAGCTTCACAAGACTTGAGCGGCACCATTCCAGACTGGCCAATCAATTCTGAAGCACTGTCACACGGTTTGCACCGCCATCCAGAACTGGATCTGTTTGATCCCAAAACCCGGATTCTGGATGCCGAAGTGGATGAAGCTAAAGCTGCAGAAATACCCGACTTGGCATTACAACTGGCTTATCAACGACGCGGCATGGCGTATAGCGATATGGTGTCTTTACAGGTTAGTGTCGATTTACCGGTTTTCTCAGGATCAAGACAGCGACCAAAACTCGAAGCAAAACTGCTAGAACGCAATGCCCTAGAGGCGGAACGCAATGCCGCTCTGCAGGAACACACGGCCATGCTCGAATCTGCGCTGGCAGAACATCAACGTTTGTCGAATGCCATCAAACGCATGCAAGACAGTCTAATTCCGCTGGCAAAACAAAAAACCGATCTGACACTGGCTGCCTGGCGCACTAACAAAACCGACCTGACCGCACTAATCGGCGCACGCCAGGAACAATCAGAAGCCGAATTAAAACAAATTGCCCTAGAAGGTGAACGTCAGCAACTGGCGGCGCAGCTGCATTACACCTATAGCCAACAAATACTTGAACATGCGGAGCCAAAACCATGAATAGCAGATATCTGATCATGGCAACACTGTTACTGGCAGTTGGCATCAGCACTGGCTGGTGGCTGGGCAGACAACATCCTGAACCGCAACAAAGCGGCGTAAAACAGCTGACAACTCAGCCTGCTGTCAGCCCTACTGAACCTACGGTTCTGTACTGGTTCGATCCGATGATGCCGGAACAGCATTTTGATAAACCCGGCAAATCACCCTATATGGATATGGAACTGTTGCCAAAATATGCAGAATCATCCCTCACTACCGAGTCACAAGCACACATTCATATCGATTCTGCGCTTAGTGAAAACATTGGTATGCGTCTGGCATCAGTAACACGCCAACCATGGAAACGGCAAACCGATGTGAGTGGCCTGATCGCATTTAACGAACGGGAGGTGGCAATCATTCAAAGCCGGACTGCAGGTTTTGTGGAACACGCCTGGCCACTGGCAATCGGCGATGTCATCAGCAGCGGTCAGGCCATCGCCGAAATACTGGTACCGGAATGGGCGGCGGTTCAGCAGGAGTTTCTTGCCGTACAGCGCATGGGAGATAGCAATCTGCTCGATGCTGCGCGAGAAAGGCTGCATTTGTCAGGATTACCTGACTCGCTGATTCAGCAGCTGGAGCAAACAGGTATGGTACAAACACATTACACCGTTAAGGCACCAATTACCGGAATGCTTCAGAATCTGGAACTGCGCAACGGCATGACTGTCAGCAACGGCCAGACACTGGCACGCATTAACGGCTTGTCACGGGTCTGGCTGGATGTTGCTTTACCGGAATCTCAGGCTGACCTCGCCCGCACTGGCAACCTGGCCAGTGTCAAACTGACCGGAGCCGACCATCAGAGTCTGAGCGGTAAGATTAGCGCTATTCTGCCTTCACTGAATGAAAGTAGTCG
>CAIUWU010000169.1 GCA_903902945.1 uncultured Pseudomonadota bacterium | reverse complement strand
TGGTGGGTCGTCCGCGACTCGAACGCGGGACCATCGCATTAAAAGACCGAGATTTACACTAGACAAACAATGTAATCAATAGCTTGCGTGTTTCTCCAAACCGACATAAAGCCATGGGAAGCCTCAAGGCTAAACCACAGTCGTTGCACAATAGCACACTGTTAGCACACTGCAAGAGAACGGCTCAAGGCATCTCATCACCAATTAATTCCTGTTGGCTATTGATTGACCAACACCAATGCTTTAAATCGGACGCATCATGCCGCCCATCATTCCCCCCATGAAACCCGTCACGATACTAAAAAGCGTAGCCAAAATGATGATGGCGGGAATCGAAGCCAAAGCCCATTTCACCATCAGAATGACGATGGAAAAAAACGGCATTTGCAGATCGACGACAATAACTTTGCTCGGTTCGTCTGAATTGTTCATGAAAATCTCCCGTTGCAGCGCAAATTCATCCTCGTAGCCGTGGTTGCTTGGAATGGTTTGCCCTATTGATGTGGATGGGTAAAGTGATTCACTGGACTGCTTGAAGGAACCCCTGAATATAGTTCGCTGGCAAGTCGATAGTTTTGTAATCTTGCTTACCCGAACTCAGGGTAAGCCGTAGCCCTTTGAGTTGGGCAGCCTCCAATTCCGATTGCGAAAGTTCCAGGCTGGCTCGATCATGAAAGAGGCAGGCGTAAACCAAGCTATTGAAAAACTGGCAGCGCTCGGTGTCGTGACGATGGCTACCCGTTAGGCGGCTTGAGCCATCGGCGAACTTCACGGCATCATAATGACGGAGGTCTCCGCCATAGTCGGCGGCAATCGACATTTCGTACAAAGCACCACCTTTGGGCGATTTCCGGGCAACCAGCCAGTAGTAAACGCTATCGTATCCATAGAACAAGGTTCGATAGTGACTGACTTGCAATGATGGACTCCGCCATGCGGAGTATTGACCGACAACCGTCACCGACTCTTTCACAGATTGCGCAATCGAACCGGGCAATGCCTCCCGAAGATTTGCCGCACAGCCCAAAAGACTGGCAACAGCAATTAGGCACATGCCGTAATGGAAATATAGCATGGTCAACTTCCCGGCCAGGAATGAAGACGATGCAGGGTTATGCATGTGAATCCATGCCTATGATTCGAGCAGATTTATTGCTAATAATTGGGTTTAGCGAGGGGTTTATGGTTCATAGGCTTCAAGCCCTGCGTTCATCGCGCCTTCGATTGTTCCGTCAAAATGATCATATCCCGGAAACATCCATTCATCTGGATCATAACTGTTCTTGCTGTATTTGTAGATCGCGAATTCCCATGCAATCATGTCACCCGTCCATTCAAGACGACAGATCGGTGAAGGTTTGCGGTTATCCCAATCCTGACGGTCAAGAAATAGATATGGCCCCTTGAATCGTGCAACATAGCGGGCATTTCCACGGGCACTTAGAACATCCTGATTGAAACGTTCAACGATTTCATCAGCCTGTTGACGAACAGCAGGCGGGATACGTTTTACAGTGGCCTTTTTTTGATTCATGGTTAATGGTTCCTGTACATAAAAATCGCATCATTCTTGTAAAAACATAGGCCAACCAATCGTTTAAAAACATACTATAATGGATCTATGGGCTTCCTTCAATGGCACGTTAACCCGGCCACACAGCTTAAATTTGGGAGACTGACATGAACGCACTTTCCAAAGACCTACGACAGCGGATTTTGAATTACGCGTTGAACCACTCGGTTCGTCAAACCGCACGGGCATTCCATGTCAGCCCTAACACCGTCCAACAGCTCAAGAAGCTGTTCTACGAAACCGGCGGCATGGACCCCCGCCCCAGCAAGCCCGTCCACGCCCATGCGGTTTCGCCCGAAGGGGAACTGTACTTGAAAGCACTCCTCTTGGAGGAAGTGGACTTGACGCTGGAACGGCT
>CAIUWU010000168.1 GCA_903902945.1 uncultured Pseudomonadota bacterium | reverse complement strand
CCGGACTGAGAAAGCCCCGGTGGCCAGCGTAAAACCCAATATCCTGATCGCTTAATAGGGTTTGCATGGCGGCAATAATGCTTTCAACCCCGTGATTGCGGCTGCTAAAACAAACCACCAGTTCGCCGGTCATAGTGCTGGCATGTAAACAGCGGTGTTGGGGGAGTCGGGGTCGAATGGCGGCGACGGCCTGATGTAGCTGATCGATGCCCTTCCACAGCGGGCAGGCGACTTGTATTACTTGTGTAGTGTGTTCCTGCCAGTCAACAACGGCGGCTTTCAGATGTGCGCCGCCGACGTCCCAGCCGATTACAGTTTGTTGCATGCTAGTCATTCTCCGTTAATTTTGACGTAAATGGTTTGTCGGCGGCTGTGACGCAAATCCGGTTCACTGTGCACGAGTCTGATTAATTGATCGCTGATCCGAATCCCGGTGGCAGCTTCGATGCCCGCATACGAACTGGTAAAGCGCGGGTTGATTTCCAGTACTAAGGGGCCGTGCTCAGCCGTTTCGATTAAATCAATGCCGATATAACCCCACAAAGTCGGTATGGCACCGGCAATTTTGTCAACCAGATCCTGATAATAATCCCGGTAGTCGCTGTCAATATTGACCCGGCAGCCGTTGAGTTTAAAGCGCTGATTCTGAAGACTGATATCTTGTTGATTGCAGCAAATCAACCAACCCTGCCCTTGCTTGAACAGACAGGACAGACTGACTGGCTGTCCGGCGTGAAACGGTTGGGCAATATATTCGGTTTTCGGTTGCAGGCCGATAAAGTATGCCAGTTCAGTCGGATCAGTGATCCGTCGGGTGGATTCGCAGCCGAGGCCATCTATGGGTTTGATGACATAGTCATCCGTATGCAGTAAAGCATGATTGGCGCTGGTCACAGTTTCGACACAGGCAATTCGATGCCGGCTTAGCAGTTGATAAGTTGCTAGTTTGTTGGCGCACAGACCAATGCCATCTGGCACCGAAGCCAATAGGATTTTGTTATGGCTGATTACCTGGCGGGCCATAGTGGCAAGCAAGCCTGCGCTTTCCGGGGCTATCGGTAAAACGTAATCGGCTTGTCTGATTAGCGGATCGAGTGCCCGTGCAATGTCGGCGTCATCAATCCAGTTGACAGTCGCGTTATCCGGAATACTCAGATCAGCCAAGCGGCGGTCTAACGGTAAGAGGATTGGCAGCGTTGTGTTAAGCTTTAGCTCGTTGAGCAAACTCTGCAGCATCAGACGGCCTTCGGCGGCCAGTGATGCCGGTAAGGCTTCGGTTGCCATACCGCCGCCGCAAATATATTCAAAAACCAATAATTTCAAAAACTCAAACTCCGCTATGCAGATTATTCCCGTCATTGATTTAAAAGACGGTCTGGTGGTCCATGCAACGGGTGGTAACCGTAGTCAGTACCAGCCGGTACATTTGGCTTCCCGGCTAACCCGGCAAAGTGATATCGAGGCCGTGTTGCGCGCCTATCGCGACCTGTTTCCGTTTAACACTTTTTATATTGCCGATCTCGATGCGATAACCGGCTCTGGCAGTCATCAGGCCTTGTTGAACCGGGTTTTGAATGATTATCCGGATCTTGAGTTCTGGATCGATGATGGTCGGCAGCTGACCGATACCCTGACCTACCGCGGCCATTATAAAACAGTGATTGGTTCCGAGGTGCAGACTCAGGTACTTACTGCGCTGCCGGATCAGGCTATTTTGTCACTGGATTTTAAAAATGCTTGTTTTATGGGGCATTCATCGTGGCTGGAAAATGTTGAGGCTTGGCCTGAGCGGATCATTGTGATGACGCTGGATCTGGTGGGCAGCAATCTCGGCCCCGATTACCGGCGGTTGGAAAATCTGCTCAAACGTTTTCCCGGCAAGCGCTTCAGCGCGGCAGGCGGGGTTCGTTCCGATGCCGATTTGTTAAGTCTCAGAGAGCTGGGAGTGGATAGTGTGCTGGTGGCGAGTGCCTTGCATCGCGCTTGTTTGTCCGCAAAATTATTCTGACCGACGGGCAAAAAAATACCCCGGCAAGCCGGGGTATTTTCAAACACGTTTGCTAGCTAAAACTTATACGTTGTTAGCAGCGAATGGGTGTTTAGCTTCTTTCTTAGCAGCAACAACTTCAGCAGCAGTTGGTGAGCCAGCTACAGCGCGAGCGATAGCTTCTTTAGTTGCTTTGTAGTTGAACTCTTCGATTTTAGCGTCGTCTTCAGCCAACCAGTGGATGAAAACACCAACAGAAATGAACAGATCATCAGCTTCGTCAGCTGGGATTGTGCCGTCTTCTACTGAATCAGCAACCGCCATAGCAACCGCACGTTGTGCAGGGCCAAACATTTGCACAGCTTGTTTTGCACCTTTGATGGTTACTTTGTTGAACAGGATGGTTGCTGGTTTAACCATCAGGTTAGGAGCAACAACAGCCAACAATGTAGAGAAACCGTCTTTGTTATTGGTCAAAGCGTTTGCAAATGCAGACTCAGCAGCTGAACCACGAGGGCCGATGATTAAGTCGATGTGTGCAATTTCATTGCCGTCACCAACCAAAGATTCGCCAACGCGCAAGTTTGTGATTTTTGCCATTTTAATTATCCCCTTAAGATAAGAATGAAAGAAAAAATAGACGCTATGTCCAATTTTTTATTTTTGGGTATTAGCCCAAATCGCTCAGCAATGATTATTGCTAATTAGTTGCTCCAGAAACACAGTCAACAAGGTTGCGACAACCAGATCTGCTGTAGTTCCAGGATTAATCCTTTTCGCTTTAAAAACACAATCAAGATCGTGAAGAAACGGCATTAACTCTGAAAAAGACCGGATTTTCAACTGCTGGCATAGCAGTGACATTTGCGATGCGATCCATTCAGAATGTTCGGAGCCAAACTTTCTTTCGATATGACTGTCCGGATAGCGAGCCAGTAATTCTGCAAATACCACCAATGCAGACCAGCCAAAATCTCCGGACAAAACAAAGGCGCGATTATACTCGAAAACCGTGAAATCAAAAATATCTTTAAATTCATTGCAATATTGCCAGGCGATGCGATCTTTGGGGCTGGCAATTTTCATGGCTTCCAGTAAATTGACTTGCGGTGATTCGCTGACATCCTGCTGCTCTGATTTTCCCAGACCGCCGGGGGCGGCAAGCGTGATCGCCTTGTATACCCAGTCACAATCCTGCCGGGTCGTGTGGCTCAATACCTCTGCCAGTGATTGTCGTAAGCTTTGATCGGGTTTTCGCTGCATAAAGGCTTGCATTAATGGTGCGGATAGCAGAATGATGCCCAGATTAGTGTTGCAAGTAACGGCTTGACGAGTGGCTTGTACCGCGTAATAAATTTTTTCTCCCAGTGAATAATCCGGGTTGCATAAGGCCGGCGCGCTGGCGATGGCGCTGGCAATGAAGTCATCGACTGTCATATCGTGTGCAGCACTGTAAATGCTGACATTACCCGGCTTGAATGCCTGCAATTCAATTTCACAGGCCCGTTTATAGGCCTCTTGTAACTGTGGGTAGCTGTTCATATCAGCAGTCTGTCAATTAAATCATTAGCCAGTTGTTCGGCAATATTGAGCTCACAGACGGTTTGTAAGCCTTTCCAGGCAGGTACGCTGTTTACTTCAATCACCACATAGTCGCCATCAGCATTTTCAATGATATCGACCCCGGCATATTCCATCTTCAGGCTGGCGGTTGCTTTGATGGCCAGTTCTGCCAGTGCTTGGTTGAGCATGATAGCTTCGCAGCTGGCACCACGCGCGACATTGTTCAACCAGGAAATACCCCGTCTGCGCATCGCGGCAATCGCTTTGCCATTAATCACAAATACCCGGATGTCGGAATAGCCGGTCCCCGAGCATTCAATGAAGCGTTGCAGGTAATAAATGCCATTGCTGCTGGTCAGCCATAATAAGTCGGTGGACTTTTCAAGCCGCCGAATGCCCTCGCCTTGCGAGCCAAACAGCGGTTTGCTGATTAAATAATGACCTTGTGCCAATTCTGCAGAGGCAATTTGCAATGCCTGATCGCGATCACGCAACATCCAGGTAACCGGAGTGGGCAGGCCATGATGCTGTAATAAAAAGCTGGTCATGCCTTTATCGACACTGGCTTCAATGGCTCGGCCATCGTTATAAACCGGAATGCCCAATGTTTTTAGCGCATGCAGCAGATCGAGATAGAAAACTACTTCTTCCAGTGAGCCGCCCGGTACGCCGCGCACGAAGGCTGCAGCCGGTAGTTCATCTTCAAAGCCAGCTATCAGTATTGGTAAATCCTGGTTGGTAAGCTGCAGCGCACAGGCAGTTAAAGACACAAAACTGCTCTGATAACCGCGTTTGGCAAACGCTTGGCTTAGCTGTTTTCCATGCCAGCCTGGATCATCGGTAAAAATGGCAATGCAGGGCAAAATTAATTGGGATGGCTAAAGTGAAAAGAGTAGCGGCTAGCCTTGCTGCCAGCCGCACAACCTGGTTAATGAGGGAATCAGAAGCCGAATGATTGGTCGAGCAGTGCATTATCCAGCTGACCGGCGCGGAAGCTTTTGCCGGATTCGACTGCGGTAACGATCACACTGGCGGGACTAAACAGCATGGCATCGATTTTAAAGAAATCGTATTCATAGGCTTTGAACACATCAGCAAACGGTTTGCCGTAATCTTTTGAGGTTGAGCTTGGCAGTTGTTGTGCCAGTTGTTTGGCATCATCATCATTGCCTTTCACGAATAAATGCACTTGTCCAGCAAACAGGATTGCATCGTTGGTACGTCCCATAGCTTTGACGAAATTGGGGTGTGGCGGGCAAACCGGCGCACTGCCTGAGCCATCGATGATATTTTCTAGCGGGAAATGCAACGCATGTGCTTTATGCATCGCTACTTCGAGAACCCGGCCCACAACCTGTACACCACCCGCCAGACTGCTGGTCGGGGTGACGATGACAGTTAATGCGGACGGCTGAATGCCGCAGGCCGCAGCTACTTTTTCAATGATTTCTAATGGTGGAATGGCGTCGTTTTCGATCACAATCGCCGCTCGTTCAGCCTGATCGCGATAAGCTAGCTCCTTATAAAGCTCTTCAACCGGTTGCACTTCACCGTCTTTTAGCTTGGTTGCCATGGCACGAGCCGGGCCGGAACCCAGCGCATAGTATTTGCCGTGTGACAAGGTCCAGCCGGCATACTGGCTGCCTAGGCAGGACAACACTGGGTTGCTGGCATGAACATTGATAGTCAGCGGCCAGTGGTTGGTGTAACTGCTTTGCGACAATGTCGCGGTGCCCAGTCCGCCCATGCAGATTTCGGTAATGATTCTGCCGGCTTCCAGGCCGCCCAGTGCATTGATACCGGCATCAATTACCGTGCAACCGTTGTCGAGTATTTGAATCCCAAGACGCAGTTTGGCTGCATTGTCGATCAGATATTGGACCAGAGGTTGACTCAGTTGGTTAACGCTTGCTTGGTATTGCATGATGATATGAACCTGTTTTGTAAGAGATTTTCTACGAAAAGTTGGCGCTCGGATAATAGCGGCTGGAGTTGGTCAGATTGTTCAACGGCGGCAATAATACTGCATAAGGCTTGATTTTTGCCAATAATTGCACCCGAAGTCGGCTGGTCATAAACCCAGGCAGGCCAGTTTATTGAGGCATCAATTGTAATTGTGTCTGGCGCATAAATTACTTGATAGCCAGTGAATTGGGGCGTTGGCAACCGCTTAGGCAACTGCTGTTTTTGACAGGCCAGCAAGTGATGTTGCAATATTTTTGCATCATAGAGCTGAGCACTGGCGGGAATTCTGGGGTTGATCTCCAAGAGATAAGCCGTTTGATCATGAACTATAAAATCCAGACTGCCCAGGCCTTGTAAGGGGTAAATAGTCAAAATGCGTTGCAGAACCTCTGACATTTGTCTAGTCAGAGATTCAGGCAGCGACGCCCGGTTATGTATCCCACTGAAGATAAAAGGATGAGGCTCTAAGCTGTGGGTAAATTGCTGGTTATAACCAATCACAATGGCATCGTGCTGATTGGCTAGAAATAACAGGGAATAACTTTTACCTTTGATATATCGTTGCCAATAATGTGGCTGGTTGACATTTATCGGCGCGGTGGGGTGAAACTGAATCCCCTGTCCTCCGGCGCTGTTCATTGGTTTGCTGAGCCATTGATTTTTAAATTCGACTGGTGTGGTGAAACAGACTGCTGGATGAACTATGTCTAAGCGATCAAGGGTCTTAAAAAATTCAGGCTTGTTTTGTAATTTTCTGACCAACTCAGAGGGATTGCCGATCAGACTGAATTGCTGTTCCAAGTAGTTCAGGCTATCGAGATAATTTTCAAAACCGCTGCCGTATAGAACCAGTGAAATTACATAACGCTGTTTAACGTTAGACAGGGCTGTTTTAAGATTAGATTGCGACAAATTTTCGATTTTGATGGTTTCAAGGGCCATCGATTGAGTGTCGTTATCCGCAAAACAGTCAATGGCTACTACTTGATAACCACATTGTTTAGCCAATTTTGTGATCATTCTGGCGGATTGCGAAATGACTAATAATATTTTGAAATCAATGCAGTAGGTCATTACTTGGGTCTGAACTATAAAAAAGACTGGATTTTAAAATTTTTTCTGGAATAATAGCAGGGATTGGAGAGCTGGCTGAGCGGTCGAAAGCGGCGGTCTTGAAAACCGTTGATGGCTTATACCCATCCTGGGGTTCGAATCCCTAGCTCTCCGCCATTTTTAATTTGTATATGAATAATATATGCAAAATGCCAAAACAAACTAAACCGGCTTAATCGCCGGTTTTTTTATGCCAAATGGGGAAGCGTTTCCCTATTCTTTCCAT
>CAIUWU010000167.1 GCA_903902945.1 uncultured Pseudomonadota bacterium | reverse complement strand
TGCCTTTATCTTTTCTAGTCAGCAATACCGATGGTGAATGCTGAAATATCGCGGCTAAGGCAACAACCGGCTTACCTTGCATTCTGGCATAAAGCAATTCGCTATTAGCTTCTCCATATTGCGCTCGCCCAGCCAACACTTCCTCAATGGGGGTTTTTCCTGGCGTTGCGGCATGTATTCTTACATCCAAACCCACTTCACGATAAAAACCTTTTTCGACCGCCGCATAGTAACCAGCAAATTGAAATTGATGGTGCCAACGTAATTGAAAATCGATAGGTTCAAAGGCAGCAAACGCATCAACGCTCATCATCAGCATGATAAGTATCAAGTAACGCGAAACAATTGAAAGAGGGTGAGTTAATAAGGCGATATGAAAATTAAGTTGCTGATTCTACAGAACACTTTTTGATTAGCTAAGATAGTGCGGTAGCAGTTATTAGCTTGATTTTGATGCTGGCGAAGTTTCCCTGCTGATGGGTAAACGGCGAATTGGGTAAGGTAGATTGGTAAAGCTGATGTAAATGAAAGCTTATTGAGAAAACAAATCAGGTGGGGTGAACGATGGGGCTCGAACCCACGACAACCGGAATCACAATCCGGGACTCTACCAACTGAGCTACGCTCACCATAATGATTTTTTTAGAAATGGCACGCTTGGCAGGACTCGAACCTGCGACCCTCGGCTTAGAAGGCCGATGCTCTATCCAGCTGAGCTACAAGCGCAAATCTTGGTCGGGGTAGAGAGATTCGAACTCCCGACATCCTGCTCCCAAAGCAGGCGCGCTACCAGACTGCGCTATACCCCGAATTTGACCTTCTAGTCTGGAGAGTCATGCCCTCCGTGAAGAGTCGCTATAATAGCTATTTGAACCCGGCTCGTCAAACATTTTTATAAAAAAAATTAAAAAATTTTTAAAGCCTTGATTTAACAAGATTAAAAATTGCCTCTACTTCCTGATCCATACCCTGACCCAAACCCTGCAAAACAGCGATTTTGCCGTCAGCAAACGCCCTATCCTTAAGACCGGCCGCATTAATGTCGACATTCAGTGCCGCACTCTTAAAACCGGCATAAGCTGACATTACCGCCACCCCGGCATCGCTGATCACTGCGGTACTGCCTTTTTCGGCTGCAATCCTAGTCAGTGCGATTACTTTGGCGCAGGCCCGGGCACAATCGAGCGGTACTTCGATCGCCTGTTTCAAAACCTGCTGAATCTGCTCGCTACGATACTGTTTTTCCGCATCGCTGGCCTTGGGCAACCCGTAACAGGCCATCAACTGATCAAAGACATCGATGTCGGCCTTGATCATGCCCGTCAAGGTATCACGCAACTGCTCGGCTTCTGTCAATAAGGCCTGCATCTCAGCTTCCACTTCGGCATATTTGGCTTTACCGATCGTCAGATGACAAACCATGCTCACCAGCGCCGCGCCCTGCGCCCCTAAGACCGCAGCGGCACTACCGCCACCCGGGGTCGCCTGCCGGGAAGCCAGCGCATCTAAAAATGCCTGTAAAGACTGATCTTTGATTTCGCTCATGAATTGATCCTTAATGGTCACGACGCCAGCTGGTTTTGCCTCCGGCCACATCTTCCAGAACCACGCCCTGCTGTTTTAACTGATCGCGTATTGCATCGGCCTGAGCCCAGTTTTTGGCAGCTTTGGCAGCCGCACGATCGGCAATCAGCTGTTCGATCTGCTGCTCGTCCAGCCCACCCTCGGCAGCTCCACCTTTCAAAAAGGCTTCCGGATCATCCTGCAACAACCCCAGAATAGCCGCCAGCGATTTCAGGGTACTGGCCAATGCTGTCTTATCAGCTGCCTTGTTCAGTTCTCTGGCCAAATCAAACAATACCGCCAGTGCCACTGGCGTATTGAAATCATCATTCATGGCCTCTTCGAAGCGACTGACATATTCAGCCAGCAACTGCTCACCACTAGCATCAACACCCCTCAGCGCCGTATACAAACGGGTCAATGCCGTGCCGGCATCATCGAGCTGTTCATCGGAATAATTCAGCGGACTGCGGTAATGACTGGACAAAATAAAGAAGCGGATAATCTCTGGCCGGTACTGTTTCAACACCTCGCGCACGGTAAAGAAATTACCCAACGACTTGGACATTTTTTCTTCATTGACCCGAACAAAGCCGTTATGCATCCAGTAATTGACAAAGGTCTGCCCGGTGGCGGCCTCGGACTGGGCAATTTCGTTTTCGTGATGCGGAAACTGCAAATCCATGCCGCCACCGTGAATATCAAAATGATCGCCCAAACAGCAGGTCGACATCGCCGAACATTCGATATGCCAGCCAGGACGCCCTTTGCCCCATGGCGAATCCCAGGCCGGCTCATCGGGCTTGGCCATTTTCCACAACACAAAGTCCATAGGATCGCGTTTGGCGGTATCGACATCGACCCGCTCACCAGCCTGCAAATCTTCCAGATTCTTACCCGACAGTTTGCCGTAGCCTTCAAAGCGGCCAACCGCATAAAACACATCACCATTAGTACCGACGTAGGCGTATTGCCTGTCGATCAGGGTGGCAATCATATCAATGATGTCGGCTATCGATTGGGTTGCCCGTGGCTCAATATCGGGCGGCAATACCGACAAGGCTCGCTCGTCTTCATGCATGGCATCGATAAAACGCTGGGTCAGATCAGTAAAGGCCTCGCCGCGTTCATTGGCGCGCTGAATGATCTTGTCATCAATATCGGTGACGTTACGCACATAGGTCAGCTCGTAACCCGAATATCGCAAATAGCGCGCGACCGTATCAAACACCACCATCACCCGAGCATGACCAATATGGCAATAGTCATACACCGTCATGCCACAGACATACATTCCTACTTTGGGATGCTGTCTGGGTTTAAAAAGCTGTTTGCTTCGAGTGAGAGTGTTATAAATTTTCAGCATGATTTCGACAGATAAACACAGCAAAAGACTGGGCAATCTATCAAGATTCCAGCTTCTCTTTCAAGATAAAAACACATAGAATTCGCCGTTTACATATTTTCAGAGCCTGATCATGCCCAAAAAACTGATATTCGCCAGCCTGATTTTGTTTTCAACTCTTTCATTTGCAACGGAAAAACCCATGTCCGATACACAACCCAAAGTAAAACTAACCACTTCTTTAGGCCAGGTCGTCATTCAACTCGACGCCGTTAAGGCACCGATTTCAACCGCCAACTTTCTGACTTATGTAAAAGAAGGCTTCTACAACGGCACCATTTTCCACCGCGTCATTCCCGGTTTTATGGCGCAAGGCGGCGGTTTTGATAGCAGTTTCAATCAAAAAACCACCCACGATCAAATTCAGAATGAAGCCAATAATGGTCTGAAAAACAAGCGCGGCTCAATCGCGATGGCGCGTACCAACGCTCCGCATTCAGCCACCGCCCAGTTTTTCATCAACTACAAAGACAATGCCTTCCTGGATCACACCAGCCCGAGCCCAAGTGGTTGGGGTTATGCCGTATTTGGGGAAGTAGTCGAAGGCATGGATGTGGTTGATGCTATGGCCAAACAGCCTACCGGCAACCGCGGCATGCATCAGGATGTGCCTAAAACCGACATCGTGATCGAATCTGCCGAAGTCGTAGACTAATCAAACAGGGTGCCGGTGCTGCCGGCACCCACCTGAATCATGTTGCAACAACAAATTCTGTTTATTTCCGACCTGCATCTGGCACTCGACAAACCGGAAATCACCCGCCGCTTCCTGGATTTTCTGCGCCAGCGCGCGCCCCAGGCCAAAGCTCTCTATATTCTCGGCGATCTGTTCGATGCCTGGATTGGTGACGATGACAACACACCGCCCAATAAAACTATCAAACAGGCTTTTAAACAACTCAGTGCCCAGACCGATATTTACCTGTTGCAGGGTAATCGCGACTTTTTATTAGGTCAGCGTTTTTGCACCGAGAGCGGTATTCAGTTGCTGGATGAATATGCGGTAATAAAACTTGGCGAACAGCAAGTACTGCTGACTCACGGCGACTTGCTGTGCAGCGATGATCTGGCCTATCAGGCATTCCGTC
>CAIUWU010000166.1 GCA_903902945.1 uncultured Pseudomonadota bacterium | reverse complement strand
GACTTTCATGCTGCAATTTGTTAACATTGATTATTTGGAATTTCGCATGCTCTATTGGGGTTCAAAAGTTGATCCGATACAATGGCCGACCGATTTGCCAAATACCTCATATGAACAGCATTCACTTTGCGCCAATAACTGATCAGATTGATGCCTTACTTCCGCAAACTCAGTGTGGTTTATGTGGATATCAGGGGTGCCGGCCTTATGCTGATGCAATTGCTAGAGGCATGGCTGATATCAATCAATGTGCTCCTGGCGGTCGGGCTGGGATTACAGCTTTAGCCAACTTGCTGGGTAGGAAAGTGATTCGGCTGAATCCGGCATTCGGTGATGAGCAGCCGCGTTTGCTGGCGGTTATTGATGAAGCTGAATGTATAGGCTGTACCCGTTGTATTCCTGCTTGTCCTGTAGATGCCATTATTGGGGCATCGAAACAAATGCACAGCGTTATCGTTGGTGAATGTACAGGCTGTAAATTGTGTGTCGTCGAATGCCCGGTCGATTGTATTGAAATGCAACCTGCAACCGGTATTAATTATGATCCCAACCAAGCCAGGAAGCGTTATCAAGCCAAGTTGCAGCGACAGGCTGCATTAGAAGCTAAAAAGCTCGAGCGCATTCAAAAACAGAAACAGCTATTAGCCAAAATTAAACAGCCTCAAAGTTAATCTGTTTTTACGGAATGACTTTAGGCGGGCTTTGGCTTATACTGGCCCACTTCGCGCCCTTAGCTCAGCTGGATAGAGCGTACCCCTCCGGAGGGTAAGGCCAGAGGTTCGAATCCTCTAGGGCGCGCCAACACTGTCCCAATTCACAGATTGCAAATGCATCTGTCTGCTAGAGCACAAGACAATCACCCGGTATTTGTAGCGCCATACTCTAAAACCCTTGGGTGTTTGCATTTACCAGTCCGCTGCCAAGTTCACTCAGTTGCTTCTGCGATTCTGTAAGCGCCGTTTGCGCCTCAAAACCAAGGTAACAATAGGTCCCGACAAGGCATAGCCCACTGAAATCAGGAATAACATGCGTTGTGGTTGTGCCATTACAAAGCCAATTACCAGCATGGCAATAATCGCTGCAATGAAAGGTACTTTATTTTTGAAATCCAGTTCTTTAAAACTGGAATAGCGGAAGTTACTGACCATCAACAAGCCAGTCAAAATGGTGGCGACTACTGCCAGGTATTGAATGTTTTGTGGGCTGTAGCTGTTTTCGACGCAAAACCAGAGTCCGCCGGCGATAATGGCGGCAGCGGCAGGGCTTGGTAAGCCTTGGAAATAGCGTTTGTCTGCTACTTCAACCTGGGTATTAAAACGTGCCAGACGCAAGGCACCTCCGGCCATGTGAACAAAAGCCGCAAACAATCCAACCTGTCCCAGATTTGAAAAAGCCCACAGATAAGTGACCACTGCAGGCGCGACACCAAAAGACACCATGTCCGACAAGCTGTCATATTGCACGCCAAACTCACTTTGAGTGTTGGTCAGGCGCGCTACTCTGCCATCTAGACCATCCAGCACCATTGCCACAAACATGGAGATGGCGGCAGTTTCAAAACGACCGTTAATCGCAGAAGTGATTGCATAAAAACCGGCGAACATGGCGCCAGTCGTAAACAGATTAGGCAGTAAATAAATGCCGCGGTGACGAGGCTTGTTGGTTTGTTGTGTCATGCTGTCTGAATCCTGGATTTGGGTTGCGGCATTGTAGCTTGCCAGTATGACAAGTGCTAACTCAAACTGAGATGGGCGAAAAAAAGCCCGTCAAAAGACGGGCTTTTATAAGTGCTGATCAGCGTGGATTAGTTTTTGCTTTTATCAACGATTTGATTCGCTTTGATCCAAGGCATCATGGCACGCAGTTTAGCGCCCACTTGCTCAATTGGATGTTCGGCATTCAGGCGGCGACGGGCAGTCATTTCCGGGTAGCCGGTTTGACCTTCCAGAATGAATTGTTTGGCGTATTTGCCTTGTTGAATGTCTTCCAGCGCTTGTTTCATCGCCCAGCGGCTTTCGTCGTTGATGACGCGAGGGCCGGTGACGTATTCGCCATATTCTGCGTTGTTGGAAATGGAGTAGTTCATGTTGGCAATGCCACCTTCGTACATCAGGTCCACAATCAGCTTCAGCTCGTGCAAGCATTCAAAGTAAGCCATTTCAGGTGGATAGCCGGCTTCGGTCAGGGTTTCGAAGCCAGCTTTAACCAGCTCAACCGCACCGCCGCACAATACCGCTTGTTCGCCGAACAGATCGGTTTCGGTTTCGTCGCGGAAAGTGGTTTCGATAATGCCGGAACGACCGCCGCCAATCGCAGACGCATAAGACAAGCACACGTCTTTGGCTTTACCTGATGCATCCTGATGGATAGCGATCAAGTCAGGAATGCCGCCGCCACGGGTGAATTCTGAGCGCACAGTGTGGCCTGGTGCTTTAGGTGCAATCATGATCACATCCAGATCGGCGCGTGGCACGATTTGGTTGTAAACGATAGCGAAGCCGTGAGCGAAAGCCAGGGCGGCGCCTTGTTTGATGTTAGGCTCGATTTCCTGTTTATATAATTGAGACTGGAATTCGTCAGGGGTCAGAATCATTACGATGTCAGCGCCGGCAACAGCTGCCGGTACGTCTTTTACAGTCAAGCCGGAAGCGGTAGCTTTAGCAACTGAAGCTGAATTAGGGCGTAAGCCAACGACCACATCAACGCCGGAATCTTTCAGGTTGTTGGCATGGGCATGACCTTGTGAGCCATAGCCGATAATGGCTACTTTTTTGCTTTTGATGATCGAAAGATCAGCATCTTTATCGTAATAAACTTGCATAGTTTTTCTCGTTGCTTGGTAAATAAGTGAATGAATTATAAATGCAGGCCTTTTTCGCCGCGTGAAATGCCTGTCGGGCCTGAGCGTACCACTTCAATGATGCTCTCGGCTTCAA
This sequence comes from uncultured Pseudomonadota bacterium, assembly GCA_903902945.1. Lineage (GTDB taxonomy): Bacteria > Pseudomonadota > Gammaproteobacteria > Methylococcales > Methylomonadaceae > Methylomonas. The sequence goes on along the minus strand of CAIUWU010000166.1, from coordinate 3,800 downwards.
AGCCATGAATGAAGGCATCCAGTTTATTGGATTGGCCGGTCATTTCGATGACGTAGCTGTTAGGGGTTACATCAATGATTTTTCCGCGAAAGATGTCGACCATGCGTTTTACTTCTTCGCGGCTGTCCTGGGTGGTTCTGATTTTTACCAGCATCAATTCGCGCTCGATATGCGAAGACTCGGCCAGATCGATCAGCTTAACCACATCAATCAGTTTGTTGAGTTGCTTGGTAATCTGTTCGATGATTTCGTTACTGCCGCGTGTTACCAGTGTCATGCGCGACAGACTGGGATCTTCGGTAGGTGCAACGGTCAACGATTCGATATTGTAGCCCCGTGCCGAGAACAGGCCGGCAACTCGCGATAAGGCGCCTGATTCGTTTTCAATCAAAATGGAAATAATATGTCTCATTACGATAACTCGCTATCAACTGGGGCGCTGGGAGCAACCCGTAATTTCATATCGTTATGCGCTTTACCGGCTTCGATCATTGGGTAAACGTTTTCGGTACGGTCTGTTATGAAGTCAAGGAAGACGGTGCGATCTTTCATTGCGAACGCTTGTTCTAGTGCATCTTTGACATCTTCCGGTCGCTCGATGCGCATGCCGACATGGCCATAGGCTTCTGCCAGTTTCACGAACTCGGGAATGGTATCCATGTAGGATTGCGAGTAACGGCTCTGGTAAGAAAATTCCTGCCATTGTCTGACCATACCCATGTAACGGTTGTTCAGGTTAATGATTTTGACCGGAGTGTTGTATTGCAGTGCAGTTGACAGCTCTTGAATGCACATTTGAATGCTGGCTTCGCCGGTAATGCAGGCAACATCGCTATCCGGGTGAGCCAGTTTGACGCCAATTGCTGCCGGTAAGCCGAAGCCCATCGTGCCCAGGCCGCCTGAGTTAATCCAGCGGCGCGGCTGATCGAAGTGATAATACTGAGCCGCATACATTTGATGCTGACCCACGTCCGAAGTGACAAAGGCATTGCCTTTGGTGACTTGGTACAGTTGTTCTACGACGTATTGCGGTTTGATCAGCGAGCTGTGGCGATCATAGTCGAGACAGTTGACTGAGCGCCATTCCTCAATGGTTTTCCACCAGGAGTCCAGAGCCGCTTTTGATGGTTGCTGATCGGATTCTTTGATCAGTTCTATCATCTGATCCAGAACCGGCTTGACTTCGCCAACGATGGGTACGTCAACTTTGACGGTTTTCGAGATCGAAGAAGGATCGACATCAATATGAATGATTTTGGCATAAGGGCAGAAGTTGGCCAGTTTGCCGGTTACACGGTCGTCAAAGCGCGCGCCGACTGCCAGGATGACATCGCTGTCATGCATCGCCATGTTGGCTTCGTAAGTGCCATGCATGCCTAACATGCCCAAAAATTGCGGATCAGGAGCCGGGTAGGCACCCAGACCCATCAAGGTTTGGGTGATGGGGTAGCCCAGCAAGCGGGTCAGTTCTCGCAGTTCTTGGTGCGCCTCACCCAGAATTACACCGCCGCCGGCATAGATAATTGGCCGCTGCGCCGATAACAGCATGTCCACCGCTTTTTTGATTTGGCCTTTATGGCCTGTTACCACCGGGTTATAAGAGCGGATGCTGATTTTTTTGGGATATTTATAAGGTATTTTGATATTGGGATCGGTAATGTCTTTAGGGATATCAACTAATACCGGACCTGGTCTGCCAGTGGTGGCGACATAGAAAGCCTTTTTAATGGTTTCTGCCAGATCATTGACGTCTTTGACCAAAAAATTATGCTTGACGCAAGGGCGAGTAATGCCGACGGTATCTACTTCCTGAAACGCGTCACTGCCAATAACAGGGGAGGGAACCTGTCCCGACAGGATGATCATGGGGATGGAATCCATGTAAGCAGTCGCAATACCGGTTACGGCATTGGTTGCTCCTGGTCCGGATGTCACCAGTACGACACCGGGTTTGCCGGTTGCTCGTGCATAAGCATCTGCTGAATGGGTTGCTGCCTGTTCGTGTCTGACCAGAATGTGTTTTACGTCATCCTGATGAAAAATCGCATCATAGATGTGTAATACCGAGCCTCCGGGATAGCCAAAAACAAATTCGACACCTTCATCTTTAAGACATTGGACAAGTATGTGTCCGCCACTGAGTTCCAAATTTATACCCTCGAAAAACTAAACTGATTACTAATACAGATTTTACAAAAAAGGCTGGATAAGCTACTGTCTTTGAGCTGGTTCGTCAAGGGAAAGCGGATGTTTAAAACTGGTTTTGTGCTGGAACGGTGGTTGGGAGAGGGTGGTGTCGCAGAATTTTGTTGATCTTTGGTCTGCTGATCTGAGTGATGTTGAGGTCGAGCGTGCGCATGCGCTCGCTGTCTTGTCAGCGCAGGAGTTGCTTAGGTTGGCTGGCTTTAAGCAGGCGGTGCTGGCTGATCGCTATATTGCCGTCAGATTTATAGTCAGAACTGTGCTGGCTGATTATTTGCAGGTCGCGCCGGCGTCGCTTGAGTTTACAGTCGCTGAATATGGCAAGCCGATTTTGCAGGGTCATGATCTGGCTTTCAATATTGCCCACTCCGGAGATCGGTTGTTAATCGCCATTTCCAATTTAAGCCATATCGGTGTTGATATTGAGCAGATTAGGCCTCGGAGTAATTTGGCGGCCTTGGTCCGGCGTTGTTGCTCCCCGGTTGAGTGTCAGTTTTGGGCTGGCTTGGCAGAGGCAGATCAGCAGCGGTATTTTTATGAGTTCTGGGTCAGAAAAGAGGCTTTCGTCAAGGCTGTTGGTCGGGGGATTGCGTTGGGGCTGGATCAGTGTGAGCTCGCCTTGCCGGCAATGGATGGATTTGAGCGAGTTCCTGTGCAAGTTGGTCACGCAGTGGATTGGCAGGTAACCGCTGTTGGGGTTGGCGATGGATTTGTTGCAGCTTTGGTGGCGCCGGCTAGGTTGGCTGTGTCAAGGCAGTATGAGGTTTCTTTGAGGTAATAAAAAAGCCGCTGAAGAGCGGCTTTTTTGTGTCCAGAAAACGGATTAACGTTTTGAGTATTGTGGACGTTTTCTCGCGCCGTGCAGACCGACTTTTTTACGTTCAACTTCACGAGCGTCGCGAGTGACATAGCCAGCTTTACGCAGTGGCGATCTCAATGCTTCGTCGAATGCCATCAAGGCGCGGGTCAGTCCGTGGCGAATCGCGCCGGCTTGGCCAGAAGGGCCGCCACCTTTTACGATGATGTTGACATCGAAGTCTCCGCCTTTACCAAGCAATTCCAGCGGTTGTCTGGCAATCATTTCGTCGGTTTTACGACCGAAGTATTGATTAACCGGAAGGCTGTTGATGGTGAATTTGCCTGAGCCAATAGTCGCATAAACGCGTGCGACAGAGCTTTTGCGGCGACCAGTTCCGTAGTATTGAGCTGCCATAGAATATCTACCTGCTTATAATTCTAAAACTTTAGGTTGCTGAGACTGATGATTGTGCTCGGAACCTGCGTAAACTTTTAATTTTTTGAACATTGCACGGCCTAAAGGATTCTTAGGCAGCATGCCTTGCACGGCTGTTGTCAGGATGCGGTCTGGGAACGTTTGTCTCAGTTTACCCAGTGACGCAGACTTCATGTTGCCAACATAACCTGTGTGACGGTAATACATTTTGTCTTTTTCTTTGTTACCGGTAACGCCGATTTTTTCAGCATTGATAACGATAATGTAATCACCTGTGTCAACATGCGGGGTGAATTCTGGTTTGTGTTTGCCGCGAAGACGTCGTGCAATTTCAGTAGCAAGGCGACCAAGTGTCTTTCCTTCT
>CAIUWU010000165.1 GCA_903902945.1 uncultured Pseudomonadota bacterium | reverse complement strand
TTCAGAAATACTCGCCCCCGACAAGGACAGGCTGGAAGGGGGTTCATTCACGTTAGTCACGCTAATGGAAAAGATTTGGTCTACACTCTCCCCGGCGGCATCCGTGCATCGAACGCGAATCGAATACGAAGATTTCACTTCGTAATTGAATGCCTGTACAGCGTTCAGAGAATTGCCTGAAATAGAAAAGCTGGTATTATCCGTGCTTCCATTACCTGAAACCAAAGTGTAAGAATGGGTGTCGCCTTCATCCGGGTCGCTGGCAGTAAGCATACCAACATAAGCGTTTGCTGCATTATTTTCCGCAATGCTTGATATCGAAAGAGACAGAGCGGCAGGAGGCTCATTGACATCGATAATATTTACATGAAACTCTTTTTCAAAGAAGCTCCCATAATTATCGGTTGACCGGATGCGGATCGAATGGTTGAATTTGGTCTCATGATCAAAAACAATGTTGGACTTAAGTGTATCGGCACTAATAATGAAGCCGGCATTATCGGTATCGCCAACACCGCTGACAAGCGAATAGGTGTAAGTGCTGCCTTGTCCTATATCTGACGATGTCAGAACTCCCACAACTGAACCAACCGGCTGATTCTCTGCTATGGAAGAAACCGACAAATCGATATTCGCCCCTTCATCAACATTCGTGATGCTGATGGGAAATGTTTTTTCAAAAGGCAGTCCAAAGCCGTCCGTTACACGGATGCAAATGGTATAACTGTTTTTTGTTTCATAATCAAAAACCGTGTTTGTATAGAGGGTGCTACCATCAATTGAAAAGCTGGCATTATCGTAGCTACCCATATTGCATACCAGCGAGTAGGTGAAAGAACTGCCGGCATCCGGGTCGGTCGCGTTTAAAGTGCCGAAGGTTGTGTTACTTGACAGAGCTTCGGCAATACTTGTGGCGCTCAGAGAGATGTCGGTCGGCGCCTCGTTGACATTGGTCACGCTGATCGTAAAAGCATCTTCCACAGATTGAGCGCCGTTATCTGTCGAGCGTACCCGAATGGAATAGCTGTTTTTAGATTCGTAGTTGAAAACCGCCGCCGACTTCAGCGCGCCACTGGCATCAATAGAAAACTGCCCGTTATCAGTGCTACCGGAGCCAGTCACGAGGGTATAGGTGAAGCTGCTATTGGCATCCGGATCGGTTGTGGTGAACGTGCCAATCGTAGTTCCCATCGCTGAATTTTCCGCGATGGATCTGGTGGGTAAGCTAATCCCCGTTGGGGGTTCATTTACATCGTTGATGTAGATGGTAAAGGGCTGATCCTTATTCAGATCTCCATTGTCCGTAGAGCGTACCGTAATACCATAGCTGGTCTGGGCTTCGTAATTGAGGACTGCGTTGCTGTAGAGTGTTGCGCCGGTGAAATAGAAGCTGGTGGTCGCCCCGCCCACCAAAGAATAGGTGAAACTGCCGCCTGCATCCGGGTCAGTCGTGGTGAAGGCAGCCACCTGCGTGCCGACTGCTGCGTTTTCATTGACCGAGCCGCCGCTTACTATTGTGATGGCAGTCGGCGCTTCATTTACATCGTTGATAAAAATCGTGAACTCCTGATCTTTATACAGCGCCCCGTCCGAAGAACGCACCATAATGTTATAGCTGGTCGCGCTTTCGTAATTGAAGACTGCATTGCTGTTGAGAGCCGCGCCGTTGAAATAAAAGCTGGTTGTCGCTCCTCCCACCAGGGAGTAGGTGAAAGTGCTGCCGGCATCCGGGTCAGCTGTGATGAATGTAGCCACCTGCGTGCCGACTGTTGCATTTTCATTGATCGAGCCACCGCTTGACATCCAGATGGAAATCGGTGCTTCGTTAACATTGTTTACGCTGATCATAAAGGCTTTATCATAAGTTAATCCGCCGCTGTCCGTTACGCGAATGGTAATGGAGTAACTGTTCTTGACTTCATAATTGAACATGGCATTGGTGTACAGCGTAGTGCCGGAAGCATAGAAGCTCCCAGTATCTCCAGCCACCAGGCTGTATGCCATTGTTCCACCTTCGGCATCGGTTGCAGACAGGGTACCGACCGCTGTGCCTGCCGCTAAATTCTCATTTACTGAGGCATTGGAAAGGGAGATGTTGGTTGGCGCGGTGTTATTAGGAGCAGTAGTGATACTGAGCTGATACTGCAAGCCACCCTCGCCATCCCAGTTACCCGTGCTGGTACATAAAACGTTGGTACCATTCACGATCAGGTTGGTTGGAATATTGGTCTTTTGCGATAAACCAATCCCTGCGGTATGGATGCGCGTACCGTTGAGATACACAGCCGAGCCGTCATCGGTGGCCAGGTCCAGGGTAATCGCCGTCACATGCACCGTGGAAAGGTTCATGGTGAACTTTTGGCGGGTAAAACCCAGGTAGTAGGGTCCACCACTCATGCCGGAAGAATACAACCAATAGGTGTTTGGAAAACCGGCAATTTTTGGCCAGCCTGAATACCACCCGGTTGGCAGGTTATACTGTGGTTGAGCTGGCATCACCCGCTTAAGCCAGCCACTATCGTCATAACCAGTTGTCCACCACATGCCATATTGGGTATCTGGATTCGTGCCAGTCGGTTCCCAAATGTAGCTGGTATGGGTGTCTCGGGTGTTTACATCATTATCCATGCCCCAAGAGAAGTCGCTGTCCGCCCCTGTTGTTGGGGTAATCACGGTCACCGCCGCCTGAACCGTCTGGACGGGTGGCATAAACGGAATAAAATTACTGAACATCATGCAGACAATCAGGAGAGAGAATACAAATTTTTTCAATTTCATGGCGTATCCTCGTAATGGAAAAGTTTGCTTAACTTCATAGTTGATGCTTTAGGGTATTTTGATGATCAAAATAATGAATTATTGGATGGCTGTGCTGATAGCCGAGAGGACACGATTCAAGGCATCATAGGTGAAGGTCAACTGTTCTTTGGATGATGAGTTGTCATCAATCGTCAGGATGTTACCAACTTTGTCGTAGTCATAAGTAAGGTCCAGAACTGTCTGAGCCGGGCTGGTGAAAGCAGCCGTCTGCCTTTGCATGCGTCCGGCGTCATTCGTGTCAGTCCAGCCGCGATATGACCAGGCTAAATCCAGGCTGTTTGGTAGCGTGATTTTCACCATCCGACCGCTCTCGTCATATTTTGACGAACTGAAATACCCGTTGGAAGTAGCCCGCCCCTGCGAATCGTAGGTGTAGGTGATTACATTGCGGTTGGGTAACACCATTTGCCTGACAGAATCATCCGGGAGGTATGACCAGTAAGAAGTATAAGAACCGAGGGATTTGTTTACGACCCGATCTGTGAGCGAGCGAGATTCTGAAGTCACTCGCCCGCGCCGGTCGTATGTCCAGTATGTGACCCCGGTAAAATCTTCCATTTTCGTCATATGTCCAATACCGGCATTGGAAGAACTGTTTTCATCGTATGTGAAGTACACATTTCCCTTGCCGGAGCCGAGGTCATAGTTGTTGTTGTTCCTGACCCCAGAGCAGTTCGCAGCCGAAATATCATATGCCTTGGACTTTACTCGGTTCAAGACATCGTAGGACATCAAGACTTTGCAGCCTAGCGCGTCGGTCTGGGTAGCGACGTTGCCAAAAAGATCATAGGTGTAAGCCCAAGTCCCCATGCTCGGATCAGTAGTTGATTTCTTACGACCCGCATTATCATAAGTAACCGTCCCGCTGACGGAGTTGATCGAATACGAGGTCATACGGTTGGCGCTGTCATACACATAATTGGCGGTAATCGGATTTGCAGTATTTTCCGCCGCGACCACCTGAATTACATTGCCCCAGATATCCGATTTTGAAGAAGATTTCTGGTTTTCCGGATTGATGGTCGTGGTAATCATCAGCCGGCTTGCCATGTCCATGGTGTAAGAGGTTGTGGTCGAATTTCCATCAGTGTCGGTCGCAGTCACCGCCCGCCCCAACTGGTCATAGATTACGGTTCTTTTCGGACCCGATGTCAGGTTGGCAAAGGACTTGATCGTTAATGCCAGGTTTGTGTCTACGGCTGGGATCGTTGTGGTGGTGACTTTGCCGGAGAAATCAAAGGCATAATTGGTATAAACATCCACGTTGGATGTGCCGGACGTTGAGTTTGGGGTTACTGCCACATTGGTTGATATATTTTGAATAACCCGTCCGATCCCGTCGTAAACCTTTCTGGTTTGCAGCACAGGGCTTGCGTTATAGGCTCTTTTTACCGAGGTCTGGGTGTAATAGTTTGTCGTGTTTCCAGCCGGCGGGTCAAAATATGCGAATAGGATTGTCGGCTGGGTTTCGGTGTCGCCCGACATGATCACTTTTGTGATGCGCCCGAACTGGTCATACTTTACCGAAGTAACCGTGTTGTTTGGATCGGTCTTCGAAGCGGGCAATCCGCCGAGTGTGTAGTCGTAACTGAAACGACTGTACTGCCCAAGAGCATTTTTCTCCCAGCCCAGGAACATTCCCATCCCATCGCTGGTGCAGGTTGTGCCTGTGGATTGACCATAGCAGCTTTCTGACACCCGATCCGCAGGATATACAGCCGCACTCGCCCCAATTTTGTAGCCGGCATAAGACTTATTGACGTAGCCAAAGGTCGCATCGTATTCAACCTTGCTGGCATTCATGCTTCGGTTGGTAAGGCTGTTTGCCGGCGCACCGGTGAAGTCGAGCAGCGAATACACCTCCAAAACCCGACCTAACCCGTCATACAGATTTTGTGAAAAGCTCAGGTAATTGGATGCCGTCGAGCCACACATCATATAAGGCGTATCGGTGGTATCGTTGCCTTCCACGGAACAAGTCGCCTGGGTATTGGTAAGTCCAACCACATACTGTGTGTCTGAAAAAATACCGTAATTGGAAACGTAGCTGACAAAGCTTTTCGTCCTCAAATCCCAGTTGCTTCCGTTCTTTTCAGTCGTTCTGACATACCGTGGCAGCCCGTATACCGGCTTGCCATTTCCATCATACAGGTAGGTTGTTTCCGTTTTGGTCGCCAGATAGTCTGTTCCATTTGGCGCATAGGTGCGGGACTCGGATGAAGCCAATCCCGTCCACCAAATCTTCGCATCGACAAAAGCCACCCCATCTTTCGAAGGCAGATAGCCAAGCGCATTGTCATTTGTCACAATCTGAACAGGCGTATTTACCGTCTTGATGGATTCTGAAATCTTTGTACCAGTAGACTTGTAGGCGGTAGCGTTGGTAACCGTGCCGGAAAGCCGATCCGTCTGGTTAAAGGTGCTGATAGCATAGCTGGAGTCCGGTTGGGTTACTTTAACCGTGGCATGTCCGCGAAATTCGGAATATGGTTTGCGCAGGGTCTTGTCATAAACAAAGTAAGATGTGGAGAGATACGACAGGCTCTGCGTGTTGACTGCCGGTCCGGTATAGGTGTACGTGTAGGTGTACTTATTTGTGGTAGTTGCATCCGGGTAAACATGCCTGGCTGTTACACGGTAGCGTGTTACAACCGTTCCAATCGAAACATAGTCCAGAAAGCAACCTCCACCGGCACCTTGAAAACTAATCGAATAGGAGCCATTTGCCATATCATAGGGCATTTTCAGCATGTACAGCATTTCGGAAACGTTTGGCACCACGGCGCTCAAAGGAATCGCGCCGCTCGAAACCGTCAACCCATTTGGACCATAAATAGTGTATGTCAACGTCTCCCCGGAATGTCCATCCGAACCAAATAACAGCCCAATCCCGATCATCTTTCCCGGGCTGAAGTAGCCTTCCGACAAGCCTTCCCATTGCGCAAAACAAGAACCGCCGCCGCCTGCACTCAAAGCGGTACCTTTACTATATTTGGTCACGCTGGTATTAGCGATATCCGAGCCTGCGATTGGCCATGGGGTCGCCTTTCCAGCCGCTGGCCATGGAGCGGTTTCATAGGCGAACTCGACCTTACCTTTGTAACCGTTGATGACCTGCGTCAGGTGCATCCGGTCGCCATACACAAACTCCAACGCCGGCAGAGTACCGCCGGCGCTACCGTATTCCTGTATTTTCAACAGCGTAGAGGTATATCCATTCGCATCAACCCATTTAACGCCGGGGAACACCCGGGTGGAAGCTCCTTGTTGGTTGTTTGCTGCATAATTCAGCTCGGTCTTGTGAATAATGGTTTCGCCCACAAAGCCGGCATCTCCATCTGCATTATTCTTCACCAAAATGCGTTTCAAACGTTGTGAATCGCTGGTGCAGCGGGCGAACTGGTCGTTAAAACAGTTGGGGCTGTAGTCATAGCGAGCTTCACGCTCCAACACCACCCGGAAATAGTTATTGGGGTAGCGAATTTCTCTCAGATACACTTCAATATCGTTTGCGAGGGAGCATGCCCCGCAGATCGGATTTCCTTTTGAGTCCGCCTGGTTTGTGCGTCCGGCGTAGGTTTTGTCATACAAGAAGGTGAATGACTTCCCGGATACACTGGTCGCCGTTGAAACAAACCACTTCAGGTTTTCAATAATCAGCGGATCGTAACCATAGACCGAGTAGCGCATGCGCTCCTGGAACAGGAAGAAGTTGCCGGTCTTATCCCAAACCTTCCAATACCCGACATCTTCGCTGTAACCGGACGCGCTGCTGCGAGTCATGTACCGCCGAATACGCATAAAGGACGGGTTCTGAGTTTCATAATCCACATAATCCAGGTTGAGCGAATTATCATGCCCGCTGACCAATGGAACCAGGATGCCGGCTGCCCCGCCAAAACTGATGCTAAAAAAGTCATCACTCAAATCTACCGTACCTTGCGTGTTGCGCGTGATGGACCCCGCTTCAAGATCCCACCCCATGCCGACCCAGGATGCCTGGGTGTAAAAACTACCGCCATCCGGGATATTGCTGTTGTAGTTCAGCGTCAGGGATGGGGTGAAACCGCCGGGTCCAGCCGGCATGTTAATTGGATATGAATAGGTTGCTGCTCCTGTAAAATCAGAAGTCTGCCAGGCGGATAGGTCGTTGAATTTATACTTATCGACTGCGTTGTTATCCCGGTCAAATACGGTCAAGTGGTTGGAACGGGCGGTAATAACGTGATTTTGCGTATCCACCGTGGTGGGAAGATATTTCCACGAATTTGTTTCCTCGTCTAAATATGCGAGACTCAAACTTCGTTCATCCCCCTCCAGCGCATTCGGATTGTAAGAAACGGATATTTCGATGCTGCCATTGAATAGATGAACCGGTTTTCCATCGGCAGCCGTTTCAGCTTCAATCACAAACGTGTCGGCGCTCAGAGAGCGTCCAGCGCGTGCATGTTCCGAGATATAAAAGCGTAAATCTTGGCCCAGCACACCCGCGCCATATTTGATCTTTATTTTGCTGTTTTCAGAAGTTAGCTCACCCCCATCTTTTGCGGCATTGATCTTTTTTGCGCGTGAGAGGAAAGCACTATCGCTGGCAACCTGAGTTTCATCTTTATAAAGCGACAGGACCACTTCGCAAGCCTTCTCACAGCTGAGTCCAGAGACCGGCGCTACAATCGATCCCTTTGAATCTACAACCGGAGTTTGTGCAATCGGGGCTGTCAAATCATCCGGGTCAAAAGCGGAAATGTGATAACCTTCCCAGGTCTGCTGGGGTGGCACGACATTCCAACTCAGTTCAACACTCTGGGTGTCTTCCGTAACCGTCCGGCGGACAGGTCTTGCAATAAGCTTGATTGGATCTATCTCCGTATCCGCAGGGACGTTAAATTCAATGGACTGAACGGGATCGGGAATGGCTACGGATGACTGTTGAGCCATTACCCCCAAAAAATTATTGCTTAATAGTGCGGTTGCCAAAATAATCCAAGCGCCGATTTTTCTGATTTGAACGGTCATTTTTTGCTCCTATAGGACGAAATCAATAGGAATATGAACAATATTAGGACTTTCGCAAGACGTATCATGACCGAGGGGGACTTGAGTTGGGTGTTCAGGTAGTCGTCCAAGCAGTCATGCTTGATGCAGTAAATGGTGTGTTGCGGTTCAACGGCGACCTGCTTGAGTCTGACCCAAACCAGGATTGTGCAACCGATATGGTTCCTGACAATTCTGGCTTTGCGACACTGATTTCCTCCTGGTCCGGTCAACTGCTTTGGCACAACGGTGAAGATACGAGAAAAGCAGATGCTTTTTCTACTGGTTTGGTTCTTCGCGTTTCCGGGGTCAATCAACGTTGCCAGCAGGAGCTACAAGCACTGGCTTTTCCAGCCAATTGCACCATTCTCGAAATGTAGTTTCTACTTTGCGATCAGTTTAGTACGAAATTTTGCTTGCGGAGAATGCCTCTGCAGGTATCTACCC
>CAIUWU010000164.1 GCA_903902945.1 uncultured Pseudomonadota bacterium | reverse complement strand
GTGATGGCAAAAATCAGTGGTCAGGGCAAAATTCCGCTTCTGGCCGGCGGCACCATGTTGTATTTCAGTGCGCTCACTCAGGGGCTGGCACAATTGCCGCCGGCAAATCCTGAAATACGCCAACGTCTCGATCAGCAACTCGAACAGCACGGTAAACAAGCCATGCATGACCGTCTGGCGCAGGTCGATCCGCAAGCGGCGGCGCGGATTCATGTCAACGATCCGCAACGGGTGCAGCGGGCGTTGGAAGTCTATGAAATTACCGGGCGGCCATTAACCAGTTTTTTTGAGCGGGGTCAGCAAAACGACATGCCTTATGACTACATCAGATTGATAGTTGCGCCTCAGGAGCGGCAAACATTGCATCAGCGCATTGCAACCCGCTTTGGTCAGATGCTCGAGCAAGGCTTGCTGGATGAGGTTGCCGGTCTCAAGCAGCGCGGTGATCTTGATCTGGCCATGCCGTCGATGCGTTGTGTCGGTTACCGGCAAGCTTGGCATTATCTGGAGGGTGAAATCGATTTCGATCAGATGGTGGCCCAGAGTGTCGCCGCCAGTCGTCAGCTGGCTAAACGGCAATTAACCTGGTTGCGAAAAGAGCAGCAGGCGGTATGGCTGGATAGTGAAACGGATTTATTGGCACAGGCATTAGAGATTATTAATTCCCGCCAGAACAAAAATTAATTTTTAATAGTGAAATTTAGAGCTTTTTATTGTTTGTTAGTTAAATAGTAAGCCTATATTAACGGAATGATTAGACGTAATTAATTTATGGTATTTACATTCGTCGAATTTGCTTCTAAGTTTCATCGACTTCAAAAACGGTTCAATATTTTTTATCCATGAAATTTGCTGTCAAGCTGCTGATATTGCTATTTATCGATACCCATCTGCTATTTCCAAGAGACTGATAATGAAACTGACCAGCTGTTTATCAGCGGAACTGCATAGTCCGGCCTTTATTTATGATATCGATCAGTTGCGGGAATCACTCGGGTTGCTAGATTCACTGCGGATTGCAACCGGTTGCAAACTGCTTTATTCGATCAAGGCATTGCCTTTGACTGCACTGCTCAAGCAAATGTTGCCGCTGGTTGATGGGTTTTCGGTGAGTTCCTTGTTTGAGGCCCGACTGGCGCATGAAGTGCTGGCCAAGCAGACTGGTTCGATTCATATCACCACGCCAGGACTGAGGCTTGACGAGTTTGAGGAAATCGCTGCTTTGTGTACTCATGTCAGTTTTAATAGTTTGTCTCAAATGCAAAGATTGGAGTCTGTCGCCAGTGGTTTTTCCAAAGGTTTGCGGATCAATCCCAAGCTATCCGCGCTGGCTGATCCGAGATTCGACCCTTGCCGGCAGCACTCAAAACTGGGGATTGATATTGCACAACTAAATCCGGATCATCTCACCGATATTGAAGGGCTGCATTTTCATAACAGTTTTGCCGCTGAAGATTTTTATAATTTGGATAAAACCCTGCAAAAACTATTGCCAGTGTTGCAAAAAATTAATCCTAAATGGATTAATTTAGGTGGCGGATATATTTTTTCCGAGACTAGTGAGTTAAATCATTTCGTGGAATTAATTGATTATTTAAAACGCCGTCTTGATATCGAAGTTTTTATTGAGCCCGGCAAAAGTATTATTGGTCGATGCGGTTATCTTGTGACAACAGTCATTGATAAATTCATCAGCGATGGTAAAGCTATTTTGGTTGTCGATACTTCGGTCAATCATCACCCGGAAATATTTGAATATCAGAAGCAGCCGCAGCTATTGGCGGCAACCGGTGCTCATCAGGCTATCGTCGCCGGTTCCAGCTGTCTGGCTGGCGATATATTGGGTGAATATGCTTTTGACCGGATACCAGAACCAGGCGATCAATTGCTGTTTGCCGATGTCGGCGCTTACAGTTTGATCAAGGCCAGTCGTTTCAACGGTTATAATCTGCCCGATGTTTATTTTTTTGAAGATAATCAGCTTATAAATATCAAGCGCTATGATTATTTACAGTATCGGGATCACTGGTAAACAGACCTATCAATAAAATATTGTGAAAATGCATATTGCCTTACTCGAATCGGATCAGTCAATTTCAGCCTGTTTGTTAAAAGCGCTGGCAAAACAGCATGAGGTCACGACTTTCACTCGTAGCGGTGATTTATTGCATGCAATAAAAAAACAGAATTTTGAATTTTATATTCTCGATTGGGATCTGAAATCCGCCGATGTTCTGCAATTATTAAAATATATTCGTAATGCCTTATTCGGGCGGGAGCCGGTAATTTTCCTGACCACAAATTATCAAGAGTCGGAACTGGTCCTGGTTTTAGAGGCCGGAGCCGATGATTATTTGTCTAAATCGCTATGCGCAAATGCATTGTCAGCGCGCATCGATGCCTTGGGAAGGCGGGCTTATGTTCAATTTGCCCGGCAGCTTCCCCGAGAAATCAACGGTTACAGCTTTGATCTCGTCGAAAGAGCCGTGCATTTCGACAACAGACGGGTGTTGTTGTCAGCCAAACAATTTGAACTTGCTTATTACTTTTTTTGTAATCACGATAGAGCTTTATCCAGAAAACAGTTGTTGGCGTCGGTCTGGGGCAAGGATATGACCACTTTCAGCAGCGTGTTGAGTCGGACGCTGGATGTGCATGTCAGGTTGTTACGCAAGAACCTTGATTTGGGTGCTGAGGCCAGAACCGTGAAGCTGTTATCAGTGCATGGTTATGGCTATCGTCTGGTCAGCATCAACCGCTAATCACACTTACAACGGTTATGGACAAATTCAATAATATGCAGGTGTTCTGCCGGATCGTCGAATTGGGTACTTTTTCGGCAGTTGCCAAAGAACTGAAATGTTCAACCATGATGATCAGTAAATACATGGCGCAACTGGAAGCCTCACTGGGGGTGGTCTTGCTGCACCGCACCACCCGCAGCCTCAGTCTAACCAGTGCCGGCGAGGCTTATTACAATCGCAGCCGGCAGTTGCTGGAAGACTTAAAAGATCTTGAAGCCGCTACCGCGCAAATGGGCGAACGGATCAAGGGGCAGATTAGCATTAGCGCGCCTATCGATTTTGGCGGTATGTACATGGTGCCGGTGATCGAGCAGTTTATGAAGCAATATCCGGAAGTGAAAGTGCTGATGTCGCTGGATAATAAACCGCCCAATCTAAGAATAGGCAGTTTCGATATTTCCATACTGGTCACTGATAGCCTCGATCCGGGCGTGGTGGCCCGTAAAATTACCGAAACCGAATTAGGCACCTTTGCTTCACCGGCTTATCTGGCCGAACAAGGATGTCCGCAGAGTATAGAAGCACTTAAACAGCATCGTTGTTTGCATTACATCGACACGCCGCACGGCGATGACTGGTTGTTCAATGTCAATGGCACCATCAGAAAAGTGCCGGTGGACTGGTTGCTGGCATCCAATAATGGCAGGGCCTTATGTCAGGCTGCTGCGCTGGGAATGGGTATTGTGCGGGCGCCCAGATTATCGGTGACGCCGTATCTGCAAAGCGGTGAACTGGTGGAAATCCTGCAAGCTCATCGTCGCCCAG
>CAIUWU010000163.1 GCA_903902945.1 uncultured Pseudomonadota bacterium | reverse complement strand
ATCCAGACATAGGTGCCGATGCCGGTGTTGAAGAACATGTCGGTGGGCAGAGCGACGATAGCTTCCACCAGGTCTTGCTCCAGCAGCCAGCGACGTATTTCGCTTTCGCCGGAGCCGGCATCGCCCGTGAACAGCGGCGAGCCGGACAACACGATGCCCACCCGACCTCCGCCGTGTTCCGGGCGTTCCATTTTGCTGACCAAGTGCAGCAAAAACAGCATCGAGCCGTCGCTGACCCGCGGTAAGCCGGGGCCGAAGCGGCCGGCGTAGCCCAGTAACAAATGTTCATTCTCGACCGCGTCTTTGTCCTTGTCCCATTTGATTCCAAATGGGGGATTGGCCAAACCATAGTGAAAGCGTCGCTCGCGGTGTTTGTCGTTGGATAGCGTGCTGCCTTGGGCGATGTTCTCCGATTTGTAGCCGCGAATTAGCATGGCGGTCAGCGCCATGGCGTGGGTTTTCGGGTCCAGCTCCTGACCGAACGGCACGATAGTGGCGGTGGAGCCGAGCTGCTGAATCTGATCGATTGCGTCACTGATAAAACCCAGCAAACCGCAGGCCGGATCGTACACCGTTCGAATCACGCCTTTGTCGGCAAACACCGCTTCGTCCGGTGCCAACACCAGTTTGGTGGCCAGCCGCACCACGTCTTTCGGGGTCATGAACTCCCCGGCTTTTTCGTTGATGCTGGCGGCGAACTGGCGAATCAGGTTTTCGTAGGCGTTGGACATCACCCGGTCGGAGACCACTTCCGGATGCAAATCGATGGCGGCAAACTGCCGGGTCATGCGATATAGCAGCCGAGCTTTATCCAGTTCAACCAAGGTGTTGATGAATCCGAACTCATCAAAGATCACTCGCACGTTAGCGCTGAACTTGCTTACATAGTCTTCCAGATTGGCACGGGTATTGGTGCCACCCAGTGTGTCTAAGGTATATGGACTAATGTTGTAAAACGGCAAACCGGAAAAGGAAGGCAGGATCAAGTCCAGATCGATGCCTGAGCTTTTCTCGTTTTCGTATTCCTTGAGTACCAGCGCCTTGGTCGGCTCTAGTACGCATTCGAGGCGACGCAGTAACAACAAGGGGATGATGATGCGGGCAAAGTCGGTATGTTTGAAATCACCCCACAATTCGTCGGCGACCTTCCAAATAAAGCTGGACAGCGTAGCGCTATCGCTGGTTTTAATATCGTGCATGAATGAGTCCAGTTGCCGTTCCAGGTTTTTAAAGCAAAATCATCAATATTTATTTAAATGTGGATGATTTGAATTAACTTTTACACAAAACCATCAAAACATTTGGTTATGAAGGCTAATTATAAGGGTGGGCTTCAAATAACAATACAACATAATTTGCAGAAACACCTGGAGAGTGACATCAGCCCTGGATCCATAGTCAAGGGCCACATCCTCGCTAAGTTACAATTTGGCTTTTACTGGTGACGTGTGGTGGTCAACCGATATTCAAACAGAGGTTGAATTATAGACATTCAGACTATCTCTTCTTAACTGAGCATTTTGTAGTATGGCCTGAACAGAGTCCCACCTTTCAGCTATCTCCCCGTAAGGAGATTGCCGATATTTTGCGTAAAGCTCCACAAGCTTCAATGATGGGTCTGGCTTCTGGATGCTTTCAAGAACTGCAAGCCGTCTTTTCAAATTACCCATTTCGGCTCTCTAATTGACTGATGCGCTGTTCTAAATCAGTTCCTTCAATTATTTTGCCAATGCTTTGGAGCATAACAGTCAACTTGTAACCATCACCCGAGGCGATTAATCCAGATCGTGTCTCACGATACACCCGGCTCATTTCATGCCTTACTTCAGCTAATGTGGTTAGGCGGCAGCGGTAGCGTTTGACGGGGATTGCGGACTTCGAAATAGTCATTTTTTAACCACCAATTAAGGTTTACATAGCAAGTTTTACTGAATTCTAGCCAATACTCGATATAGTAAGTGCACCGGAACTTTTGTGTGGATGATTGACTAAATAAATTGCGTTATTTGAACGGTTCTCAAAAACCGCGCTCATTTACACCCACAAACCGCGT
>CAIUWU010000162.1 GCA_903902945.1 uncultured Pseudomonadota bacterium | reverse complement strand
TCAAATGCTCGCCGGCCCTCAAGGGGGTGATGCGCGAGTCCTCATCGCCATAAAACGCTGGCACTTCCCAACTCTGCTTCTGTAAGCTGATGCGCTGTGTATTTCTGGGCAGGCGATAAAAATCGGCACCGTAAAAACTGGCAAAGGCTTCCAGCTTATCCAGTTTGCCGGCCTGTTCAAACGCTTCCGCATACAGTTCCAGTGCGGCATGCGCGCTATAGCAACCGGCACAGCCACAGCTGTTTTCTTTCAGATGGGTCAGATGCGGCGCACTGTCGGTACCGAGGAAAAACTTAGGATTGCCGCTGGTAGCGGCTTTTATCAAAGCCTGACGGTGATGCTCACGCTTCAAGATCGGCAAACAGTAAAAATGCGGTTTAATGCCGCCGACCAGAATCGCGTTACGGTTATACAGCAGATGCTGGGGGGTAATGGTTGCCGCAATATTGTCAGATGCCGACTCGACAAACTGCACCGCTTCTTCGGTGGTGACATGCTCCATCACCACCCGCAAGTCGGGAAAACGCCGAGTAATCGCGCTGAGCTGGGTATCGATGAAGATTTTTTCCCGGTCAAAAATATCGTAGCTTTCGGCGGTCACTTCACCGTGCACCAGCAAAGGCACAGCCAAACGCTCCATCGCTTCCAGCAAGGGATAGGCCGATTCAATCGCGGCCACACCGGCATCAGAATTGGTGGTCGCACCCGCCGGATACAACTTGAAACCATGCACATGCTCGGACTCAGCCACTTTTCTGATCTCAGAAATGCCTGTGTTACCGGTCAGATATAAAGTCATTAACGGCTCAAACCCGGAATCGGCTGGTAAAGCGGCCAGAATTTCCTGCCGATACGCCAGCGCCTGATCCACCGAGGTAACCGGCGGCTTGAGGTTGGGCATGATAATCGCACGACCGAATTGTCGCGCTGTATGTGAAATGACAGTATTGAGAATGCTGCCGGTTCGGACATGCAAATGCCAGTCGTCCGGCTGAGTGATGGTCAATTTATCCATTATTTTGGCGTTTTCAATTAGAATACGCCGTTATTCTAGCATTAAGGGGCTTGAATTCTTAAAACAGCACCCTTAAAACTGACGAGTTTTGAACTGACTGGAGAAGCAGATGCCGATTTATGAATACCAATGCAATGCTTGCGGACACCAACACGAAGCCTTGCAAAAACTGGGCGCTGAGCCTTTAGTGATTTGCCCCGCCTGCAATCAGGCCCAATTGCAAAAGAAAATTTCCGCTGCCGGATTCCGCCTGAAAGGCGGCGGCTGGTATGAAACCGATTTCAAAAGCGGCAGCAAAAAAAATGTCGCCGGTGACTCCGGCTCCGGCAGCAACAGCGGCGGCGGATGTTCCGGCAGTTGCGCCTGTCACTAAGCCCTGATTCCCGCCGAGCAGCCATGAGTTGCTCGGCAATTAACACTCAAATACCAAGCTAACACTTCATTTACCGAGAACCATTATGCGTAGCCACAAATGTGGAGAATTAACCACTCAAAATCTGGGTCAAACCGTCGCTTTATGCGGCTGGGTACACCGTCGCCGCGACCACGGTGGCGTTATTTTCATAGACCTTCGTGACCGTGCCGGCCTGGTACAAGTGGTATTCGATCCCGACGAAGCGCAAAGTTTCAAAATCGCCGAAAGTGTCCGCAGCGAATATGTTCTCCGTATTGAAGGTATCGTCCGTGACCGTCCGGCCGGCACCCACAACCCCAATATGACCACCGGCGAAATTGAAGTGCTGGGTAAGCACATCGAAGTCCTGAACGAGTCGGAAACACCACCATTTCCTCTGGAAAGCGAAATCGAAGTCAACGAAGAAACCCGTTTGCGCTTCCGTTACATAGACTTGCGCCGCACCTCAATGCAGCAAAAGATGAAAGTGCGCCGTGATGTCACCCGTCATCTGCGTCAATATCTGGATGATCACGAGTTTTTTGAGATCGAAACCCCTTATCTGACCAAGGCTACACCGGAAGGCGCCCGCGACTACATCGTGCCCAGCCGTACCCATCAGAACTCATTTTTTGCCCTGCCACAATCACCGCAGCTTTACAAACAGCTGTTAATGATTGCCGGTATGGAACGATATTATCAGGTGGTGCGTTGCTTCCGTGACGAAGATTTGCGTGCTGACCGTCAGCCTGAGTTTACTCAGCTGGATATCGAGACTTCGTTCCTGAACGAACAGCAAATTATGGAGATCATGGAAGAAATGATCCGCCGCCTGTTCAAAGACATCATCAATGTGGATCTGGGCGATAAATTCCCAGTGATGAGCTATGAGGAGTCTATGCGTCGCTATGGTTCCGACCGCCCTGACCTGCGTATTCCGTTGGAACTGGTCGATATCGCCGACGAAATGCAAGCAGTCGACTTTAAAGTATTTTCTGGCCCGGCCAACGATCCAAATGGTCGCGTAGTCGCCATGCGTTTACCGGAAGGTGGCGACATGAGTCGCAGCACCATTGATGAACTGACCAAATTCGTTGGCATCTACGGCGCCAAAGGTCTGGCGTATATCAAAGTGAACGATCTGAGCGCAGGTGTTGAAGGCTTGCAATCACCGATCGTCAAATTTGCACCGGATGAAGTCTGGGCTAAAGTCATGACCAAAGTCGGCGCACAAAACGGTGATTTGATTTTCTTCGGTGCCGACAAAGCCAGCATCGTCAATGAAGCGATGGGCGCACTGCGCGTCAAACTGGGTCTGGATCGCAACTTGCTGAGCTGCGAATGGGCACCGATGTGGGTGGTCGATTTCCCAATGTTCGCTTGGGACGAGAAAGCCAAACGGTATACCGCAATTCACCATCCGTTCACCGCACCCAGTTGTTCAGTTGAAGATTTGGTTGCCAACCCGGGCACTGCACTTTCCCGTGCCTATGACTTGGTTCTGAATGGCACAGAAGTCGGTGGTGGTTCGATTCGTATCAACCGCACTGCGATGCAGCAAACCGTGTTTGATATCCTCGGCATTGGTCACGAGGAAGCCCGTGAAAAATTCGGCTTCCTGCTGGATGCGCTGAAATACGGTGCGCCTCCACATGGCGGTATCGCTTTTGGTCTGGATCGTCTGGTCATGTTAATGACCGGCGCCAGCTCGATTCGCGATGTGATTGCGTTCCCGAAAACTCAGACTGCGGCCTGCCCGCTGTTCAACGCGCCTGCCGTGGTCAGCGAAGAACAATTGAAAGAACTGGGTATCCGTCTGCGTAAACCGGATGGCAAAGAAGCCAAACCCGAATAAAACCTGCGACACAGGCCGGAAGCTGCTTCCGGCCGACAGCCGTAACAGGCGCTCCTTTACTGTATTACTCAAGTTAGGATTCATATGGCCAACAGTTCTGCACTCCCCATTCACGACTATGCCCTACTCAGCGATGCCGAATGCGACCAGCGTATTCAGGCGGCCAAAGCCAAGCTTGGCAAACGCTGCATCGTGCTGGGCCACCATTATCAGCGTGATGAAGTGTTCAAACATGCTGACATTTTTGGTGATTCGCTGAAACTATCGCGCGAAGCCGCGCAGTCGGAAGCCGAATATATTGTGTTCTGCGGCGTTCACTTCATGGCCGAAGTCGCTGACATTCTGTCGCGTCCAGAACAGATTGCCATCCTGCCCGATCTGGCCGCAGGCTGCTCAATGGCCGATATGGCGAACCGTGTCAAAGTAGAACAATGCTGGAATGAACTGGCGCAAGTCATTGATGCAGATAATCTAGTGACACCAGTGACTTACATCAATTCTTCTGCCGACCTGAAAGCTTTTTGCGGCAAACATGACGGCATCGTCTGCACCTCATCGAATGCCGAGAAAATCCTCAACTGGAGCTTCAATCGCCGTGAAAAAGTGCTGTTCTTCCCCGATCAGCATCTGGGTCGCAATACGGGCTACCGGATGGGTATTCCGCTGGAACAGATGGTGACCTGGGACTTTACCAAACCGATGGGCGGTCTGACTGAACAGCAAATTCGCGATGCCAAGATTATTCTCTGGAAAGGTTATTGCTCGGTGCATCAGGCGTTTCAGCCCGAACAAATCGACAACTTCAAAGCCAAACACCCGGAAACCATCGTGGTTTCGCATCCGGAAGCCTGTTTTGAAGTCTGTGAAAAATCTGACTACATTGGTTCCACCGAAATGATTTTAAAAATCGTCCGTGAAGGCCAGCCCAATACCCGCTGGCTGGTGGCTACCGAACTGAATCTGGTCAACCGTCTCAATCAGGAATGCAAAGCCCAAGGTAAATCGGTGCATTTCATGGCGCCGACCTTAAGCATGTGCTCCACCATGTTCCGCACCGACCCGCAGCATCTGGTCTGGGTCCTGGAAAATCTGGCCGCCGGTCATGTCGTTAACCAGATCCGAGTTGCCGACACCGAAAAACAACTAGCCAAACAGGCGCTGGACAATATGCTGCTGGCTTCGTAACGTGTGGGCGGGAAATTGATAATCGGCTTTTCAAATACTATCAGTCCCGCCTAAGTTCTTCTCTTCCGCGCCGCCTGCTTTTCTGCTTTGGCGGCGCGGATAGCTTCCAGTTCTATCATTTCGGCAGCGATCATGCCCGGCAATTCCAGCGTGATCGGGCCGAGCGTACCGGCCCGAAATTCGTTGAGCAACAATTTGGCGGCTTTGTCGTAATCAACCTGTTTACCGGCTTTCAGACAGCCGCGTTTGCGGCCAATGGCTTCCAGCAACAACAGCGGTTCTTCGGGTAAGGGATCGAGCTGATAGCGTTTTTGTAACAAGGTTGGATAGGCCTGTAGCAGATATTCCAGCGCGAACAGGGCAATATCGTCATGCTGAAACGCCGTATCTTTAATCGCTCCGGTCACCGCCAGCCGGTAACCGCTGTTGCGGTTTTCCAGATTCGGCCATAACACGCCCGGGGTATCGGACAAAATCAGGTTATTACCCAAATTGATTTTCTGCTGCTGTTTGGTCACCGCCGGTTCGTTACCGGTTTTTGCAATGATACGGCCGGCCAGAATATTGATGATGGTCGATTTACCGACATTGGGAATCCCCATGATCATGCTACGCACCACTTTATTAGCCGCCGTTTTTTCCGGCTGCATCTT
>CAIUWU010000161.1 GCA_903902945.1 uncultured Pseudomonadota bacterium | reverse complement strand
TTAGTCATCAATACATCTTAAGGTAGGAAGAGATATGTTAGATCTTGCAAATAAAAGCCCTGAAGAAATCCAAAAAATCATCGCCGAAGCGCAAAATGCATTGGTCGAGAAACAAAAATCCCAGCGTAAAGAGGTCATCGCTCAGATTAAAGCTTTGGCTGACAGTATTGGCGTTACTGTAGTCTTTAAAGATGATGGTCGTCGTGCTTCAAAAGGCGGCTCTGTTGCGGCTAAATACCGGAATCCAAAAAATGGCAGTGAAACTTGGACCGGGCGCGGTTTGAAGCCTAAATGGGTTGCCAGCTTAGAGTCACAAGGTTATTCATTAAACGACCTGTTAATCTAATCGCCTTTAGAATATGTAACTCTGGTTTGTCAGTTAAACCAGAGTTAGATTTCCTGCTATTCCCAATCAGATCTGTTGAATAGGCCGTGATTGGGGCAATCCCCCCTCGATGGACAGATATCTTTATTTCAAGTACTGATGGTCGTCATATCCGGCTTGTTATCACTAGGTGGTATCTCGTAGTTGCTTTATCAGTCCACCAACTTGATTGAGTTTCGACTTCAAAGACATTGGCGTTTTTTGAGTTTCGATGTCGGAACATGGGTCGAGAATAATATTGTGATTAATCAGGCTGAATGCCGAACTGCAACCATAACAGCAAAAATACTTTATGCCGTGGGTTGTATTCAAAATCTCAATATGCTCTTTGATAGGAAGCCGGCAGTAACTGCAGGTAATCGAAGTCTCTTTCATTTTTAATCCCCTGATTATCATTCGCCATGTTTTTCTCACAGGATTATGTTGTGGTCCGGGAGAGTGGGCCTCTTGAGCTTACTACATTGAGTTAGATCAACAATACCGGCAATAGTAAAAAGGCTATTAACTTGCTGTTGATAATAAAATCTCCAGTTAGCGATCTAATCGCTAGTAAAGATTGGGAAGTTTAAAGATGGCGTGCGAGCCAGTCTGGCCTGATTGTTGGAAGCTGGGGATATCCCCCATCAATTAATGATGGGGGATAGCGCGGGCTATTCGCCGGTCAGTTTCAATTCCGCTTCGCGATATTTAGCGCTGCATTGCTGGCTAACATTGTCTGGCAATTTAGGACCTGGCGCGGTTTTGTTCCAGTCCAGTGTCTCCAGATAGTCGCGCAGATATTGTTTGTCAAAGCTCGGTGGGCTGATGCCAACCTGGTATTGTTCGACCGGCCAGAATCGCGATGAATCCGGCGTTAAGGCTTCGTCTATCAAATACAGTTTGCCTTGCTGATCCAGACCGAATTCAAATTTGGTATCCGCAATGATGATGCCACGCTGACGGGCATATTCAGCGGCAGTACTGTAAAGCTTAATACTGACATCACGCACTTGTGCGGCAATCGTTTCGCCCATCAGTGCGACGGTATCGGCGTAAGTAATGTTTTCATCATGAGTGCCGACTTCCGCCTTGCTTGATGGCGTGTAAATCGGTTCAGGTAATTGTTGAGCCTGTTGCAGTCCTGCAGGCAATTCGATGCCGCAGACCTTGCCGGTCGCCTGATAATCTTTCCAGCCTGATCCAATCAGATAACCGCGGACAATCGCTTCAACCGGTAACGGTTGCAGGCGTTTAACGATGATGGCGCGGCCTTCAACCTGCTGGCGCAGCTCCGCGTCGGGAATTACCTCTGCCAGTGTCAGATCTGTGCTCAGATGATTGTCTATAACATCCTGCATTTTGTGAAACCAGAAATTCGATACCCGGGTTAATACCTGACCTTTACCAGGAATCGGGTCGGGCATGATGACATCGAATGCAGACATACGGTCAGTAGTCACAATCAGTAAATGCTGATCATCGATTTCGTACATATCGCGAACTTTGCCGCGGCCCAGCAGTTTTAAATGCGGAAGATGGGATTCGTATAGAGCAGCCGGTGCATTCATAGTTTCAAGTAAAACGCTAGTAATGAAAAAGGCGGCAATTTTAACATTGGGGGGGGATTACTGCTTGTTAACTTGCTATCGGCAATCACAGACACACCTCTTCAGCTTGGAAGAGGTGTGGAGATACGGGGTGCCCGAATCAGGCTTTAAATGAGCTATTAAAATCGAGGTTGCTGGCGACAGTTGCCGCGCCGAACAAAATGGTCGAGACGATGAATTCGCCGGACATAAATCCAAATACACCTGTCGTAAAAAATAGCCCGGTAAAAATATCTCGGTAAAGATTATTCGATTTACTCATGGTGACTCCTAGACTGAATACAGTCGTTTTTTAAATACGGCTTCACTATAAAGGGGATTTTTGTATTTACAATAGGCTTGATTGTGCATGATTTGTTTCTTAATGAAAAACAATATGCCATCCGGCTGTCATTTTTGTTTGCTATAGCCGGTCAGGACAAATGGCTCAGCAATACAGGCAAATTATGTTTGGGTAATTTGACGCGAATTTTGACGTTATCACTGAAATCCTGGGCAATAATGCTGCCTTCCAGTTTTTTCAGCTGATATTCCAGGTTCTGCAACTGGCTGTAATTCAGATCGATATCTAATTCGGCCATTTCAATATATTCCAGCAGTTCTGCGGCATCGATCACATGTTTCGCCGTATTGCTGTATGCACGGGTCAGGCCGCCAGCACCTAATTTAATGCCGCCGAAATAACGAATGACGACCACGATCAGGTTGATTAACTGTTTACCTTCCAGATGCTGAAAAATCGGTTTGCCGGCCGTCCCGCTGGGTTCGCCGGCATCGTTAAAGCGGCAAATCCAGCCATCGACTGACTGGATCCGGTAGGCGTAGACAATATGTGAAGCATTAGGATGCTGAATATGCAGTTGTTGCAGCAGCCGTAAGGCATCCTGTTCAGTCTTGCAGGGGCTGATGATGCCGATAAAACGCGACTTCTTGATCAGTTCTTCATATTCACTGGTTTTAACGACGATTTTCACGCGCCAATTCAGATTTTTAATTTACTGAAACGGGCATTGTATTCTTCCAACGATAAAGCGCCGCTGATGCCTTCACGCTGGTGGGCAGCGGAAAAAAAGTAAGTGCGTGGTAGTTCGCTATACCAGGCCGGATCGATTTCATAACGTAATTTCTGGCTGTTTTCATCGGCGAACACCCAGTTTTCCAGGTCGGCAAGCTGATATTTTTCCAGCAGTTTCTGAATTTCGGCGCTTGCCGAGAGTTCGTCGGTGGCGATCATGACAATTTTCAGCGCCGGACGGTTTTTGTGAATGGTACTCAGTAATTCCATGTCTTTAATACAGGTCGGGCAATCCAGCGACCAGAGAATCAGCATAAAGCCCTGATCCTTTTTCTCCTGCAAAATCTGTTGATAGCTGCCGCTGTTAAAAGCTTTGATGGCAGTGGTTTCGGCAAGACAAAACTGGCTGGCCAGAACTAACAGCAGGGCGCAACTGATGCGGACAATATTCATGAGTCACCTCGTTTATAAAAGACGGTTGATAGCCGGGTAATCCAGCAATAAATGATCCCGGAAAGCTTCAATAGCGTTGCTGTCATTGCGTAGCTGGGGAGCAATATTAACTGCAATGTCGGCAACGATTTGCATCGGCGATGCAGATAAAAAAATCAGCCGGTCAGCCAAGGCAATCGCTTCTCGTAGATCATGGCTGACAAACAGCACGGTGTGCGGACGCTGCTGCCACAGTTCGCGCAAGGCATTACGAATCTGACGAGCCGACGGTGCATCCAGCGATACAAACGGTTCATCCATCAACAAAATATCCGGATTGATCGCAAACGCCCGGATGATGGCTACCCGGCGCTGCATCCCCAGTGACAGTCGCTCCGGGTAGCTGTGTTGTACTTCGGTCAGTTGCAGGCTGGTCAATAATTCATCGATCAGTTGCGTCGCTATCCGATTGTCAAATACCAGTTCGATATTTTCCCGCACGGTTCGCCACGGTAACAGGCGCGGATTCTGAAACACATAACCTATATGCGGGGTTCGCTCCTGATTGGCGATGCTGACCTTGCCTGCAAATTGGGTATCAAGGCCGGCAACGATATTCAGTAACGTGGTTTTGCCACAGCCGGAGGGTCCTACCAGACAGACAAACTGGTTAGCGGCAACCTCCAACTGCAGATTGCGAATCGTGCAGATTTGTCGCTGCGGGTTATGAAAACTTTTATTGGCAATCTGAATCTGTAATGCGCTCATCTTCGCCACTGCAAGGCCTTGCGGTCGATCGGTTTCAGAATCAGCCATTCAATCAGTTGAATCACGGTAATAAAAGCCACGGTATAAGCCAGCAGGCTAGCGACATCAAACAGCTGAAAAAATAAATGCAGCTGATAGCCCATGCCGTTGCTGCGTCCCAGTAATTCCACCACCAGAATGATTTTCCAGATCAGCGCCAGACCGGAACGGGTGGCCGCCATCACAAAAGGATGCAGTTGCGGCCAGATCAAATGCCGTAAGGTTTTACTGCGGCTGAAACGATAGCACTGCGCCATTTCCTGTAAATCACGATTCAGGCTGCGAGTGCCTTCGCGAATGGTGACGATAACATTGGGCAGTTTATTGATCACCACCGCCAGAATCGCCGCCGATTCTTCCAGACCCAGCCAGACATAACAGAGAATGATGGTCACCAACGCCGGAATATTTAAAAAAATTACCAGCCAGTTATCAAAAAAACCATCCAGGGTTTTATGTCTGCCCAAGGCTATGCCAATGGCACAGCCCAGCAGCATAGCGATCGTGAAGCTGACGATCAGGCGCAATAGGGTTGCGCCAAGATGGTAGGGCAGCTCGCCGGACAAAATGGCTTGCCATAATACCGCGGCCACGGTCAGCGGTGATGGCAGACTGTTGCTATGCAGCAAGATGGCCAGCAGATGCCAGAGTCCGCTAAACGCTAGTAAAGACAATAGCGCCAGGCTTTGGGGGTGTTGCAGCAAGCGGCTTGACATCAGTCAGCAGACCAGAAACTACCTGCCTGAATTTGCTCGGCTTTACCGGTTAGCTTGTTGTCGCTTAACTGGCGTAGCAGCTGATAGATTTGATCGGCAGCTTGTTGATTGTCAGCCGTCCATGAGCCAATTCGGCCTTGACAATAACGGCTGCGAATTTGTTGCTGGCTGTTGTGATTATCGGTTTCAGTCAGGTGGGCAATCTTTTCCCAGGCGCCATCATCGCTGCACAGTTGGTTACGGGCCGACTGACCGGCTTTAAGAAATTGCTGTAAAGCCGTGCGGTGTTGTTCGCCCCAGCTTTGTTTGAATACATAACCCAGGCTCGGCACTGGTGATTTGATCCCCAGTTGCTGAATGATTTGCTCACCATTCAGTAATTGCTGATAACCATCGGCCTCCAGTCGGGCGGCAAATTGCCAGTAAGTCAGCAGGGCATCGATCCGATGGCTTTTGAGTTGCTGTTCCAGCAGAGGGGGGGCGCCATAAACTTTCTCAACCGACTGATTCAGATCGATGCCTTGCTGTAAGCCGAGTGCCTGGAGCAACAGCCAGTTTTTGTCCAGTTCGCCACCGGCGATGCCCAGTTTTTTACCTTTCAGATCTGCCAGACTTTTGATCGGACTGCCGGCCTCAACGATTAAACCGCCGGCGCTGTTGGAATAAGGGCTGAATGTGTAGTCGGCGCCTTCGGCACGCATGCTGGATACCCAGATCCAGTCAGAGACAATCAGGTCGACACTGCCGGATTGCAGCGCCACTTTACCGGCTTGCTGATTGGCGAGTGTGATGGTTTCAAGCCGGAACGGTGCATCATTGAGCAGACCCTGGTGTTGGATGGCTTCCAGTTCCCAGGCCAGCGTGCCTGATGCCATGACGCCCAGACGGATCAATTGTTTGTCAGCCGCGTGGCTGGCGGCTGACAACAAACTTAACAAAGCAAAGCATAGAAACCGACGACGCATAATGTTTAAGCCTACCTGTACGGAACAAAGCGGGCATTTTACCGCAGGCGTGCGGCTTTGGAGAATTATCGTTACGGCGGGACAGGTCGTTTCAGTAGAGGATTAATAGCGGTAATTAAAGTCGCATTCGCCAGTCAGACGATTACCCAGAGAGCTGTCAGACGTGGCGTAGGGATTCATCTCCATGCCGCAATCGACATTAACCGGGCGTTTTTTATTTTTTTTGCTGACGATTTGTTGTTCGTCGGCTGACTGAGTATGTTCAAACGGATTGTGTGGCTCTGGTTCTAGCCATTCCTGCGGCATCGATAAGTCGAGATCATGCTGAACTTCTGTTTCAAGCGCTTTACTCTTGGCTTTGGACTTGCTTTTGGCTGATTCGGCATGGCCTGGCATACTGAATGTGCAGCAAATGATTAAGCCCAGGGTTGTCTTGAGTATTTTTTGTTTAATATCATGAGGATGTCTTTCAATTGTCGATTTCATGATAACTACCTCCCGTTACTACTTGATATTTAGATTATCTGATAACGGCAAAAAATTAAATAGCGTCCCGGGATTTTGTCCAAGACCTTGAATTTGTTTTGTCGTGTTACCATGCCTAGCCCAATTTTTGATAGTAACCATGAGCCATTCACCCTTTACCAAGCCTTTAGTTGACCGATTCGGACGGGTCGTCAATTACTTGCGGGTTTCGATTACCGACCGCTGTGATTTTCGCTGTCTGTACTGTATGGCCGAAGACATGGAGTTTCTACCGCGTAGTCAGATTCTGACGCTGGAGGAAATTCAGTTTATTTGTCAAACATTTGTCGGACTGGGTGTCAGCAAAATTCGGATTACCGGAGGCGAACCGCTGGTACGCAACGGGGCGCTGGGCTTATTGCAGCAACTGGGGCAACTGCAAGGGCTCGATGAACTGGTGATGACTACTAACGGTTCGCAACTGGCGACGATGGCCGCCGCCATCAAAGCTGCCGGTGTCAAACGCATTAATATCAGTCTCGATACGCTGGACGCCGAAAAATTCAGGATTCTGACCCGTACCGGCGATCTGCCGCAGGTGCTGCGCGGTATTGATGCGGCTGTGGCTGCCGGTTTTGAACGCATTAAACTCAATGCTGTGGTTCTCAAAGACCGCAACCATCTCGAAGTTGCCGATTTGGTTGGTTTCGCGGTCGATAAAGGTATTGATATCAGTTTTATCGAAGAAATGCCGCTGGGTGTGGTCGACTCGCACAACCGGTCGGTGGCTTTTTACCCCAGTGAGCAGATTCGGCAGGATTTACAGCAGCGTTTCCGGTTATCGCCATTAAACGATTCAACCGGCGGTCCATCCCGCTACTGGCAGGTAGACGGTTCCAGCAGTCGCGTCGGTTTTATTTCACCGCACAGCGCTAATTTTTGCAGCAGTTGCAACCGGGTCAGATTAACCGCCGAAGGGCGTTTATTACTGTGTCTGGGAAACGAGCATTCGGTCGATCTCAAAGCCGTGGTGCGTCAATCTCCCGGTGACAGCCAGCAACTGCAACAGGCCATAGTCGATGCGATGCAGATCAAACCCGAGCAGCATCATTTCGATATTCATCAACAGCCGATCATCATGCGGCATATGAACAAGACCGGTGGTTAACAAGAGGTAAATATGACCAACAGCAAAGCCCAGCAAATCATTGCCGAAGCCAGACGCAATAAAGAAGAGCGTGAAAAAGGCTATCGTGAACAGGCCTTGAAACTGTATCCGTGGATTTGCGGTCGCTGTGCCCGCGAGTTTGATCCGAAAAACCTGCGCGAGCTGACGGTGCATCATGTCGATCATAATCATGACAATAATCCCAGTGATGGCAGTAACTGGGAATTGCTCTGTCTGTATTGTCATGACAATGAGCATCAGCGTTATGAAGAACAAAGCCGTTATGGTGGCAAGGCCGGTAGCGAAAGCAAGTCCACAGGCGGCACCTTTAGTCCGTTTGCCGATCTGAAAAGCCTGATGAATAAATCATGATCAAATGCCGCTGGACTTCGTTTAGTGCCAGTGAAGAGTTGTATCACGACAGCGAATGGGGCGTGCCGTTACACGATGATCAGAAATTGTTTGAATATCTGATTCTGGAAGGCGCCCAGGCAGGATTGAGCTGGCGGACCATCCTGGAAAAACGCCAGGCCTACCGGCTGGCGTTTGATGATTTCGATCCCAAGCAGGTTGCCTTATACGATCAGGCACGAGTCGAGGCTTTATTAACCAATCCCGGCATCGTTAGGAACCGGCTCAAAGTGTCGGCTGCAGTACTCAATGCCCGCGCCTTTCTGACAGTGCAGCAGCAGTTTGGCAGTTTCGATGATTACATCTGGCATTTCGTCGATGGTCAGCCAATCCAGAATCAGTGGCGCAGTCATGCCGAGTTGCCGGCTTATACTGCGTTATCCGAGCAGATCAGCCGCGATTTGCAGCAACGCGGTTTCAAGTTTGTCGGCAGAACCATCTGCTACGCCTTCATGCAAGCCATCGGCATGGTCAATGATCATACTATCGATTGTTTTCGCTATTCCGAGCTGAAAAGCCAGACTTAGCTTCTCGCATTGGCTTAGCAACGCCCTACCGCCAAGGGCAGAAACTCTCACTAGCCGTAGCTAATCCATTCTGCCGGCTGTATTTGCTAGCGTGGTTTGACCGCTGGCGATGCTCGCCGCAATCAAGATCGCGATTGAAAGCGTCGTTGAAAAAGGCTGGTTAGTGTTAGGGATGGCTGGCGGTCTCTGCTGCAGAGCCAGCCTGTTTAAACCATGTTTTGATGATCTGGCTGCACTCAGCGTGATCCAGCATCGGTGCCGGATAATCACCGCTCAGCGGTTTTTGCTGCCATTGATGAATGCTCTTGGCCGTGAATGGCCGCAATTCCGGAATCCACTGTTTGATATAGCGGCAATCGGGGTCGAATTTCTGTTGCTGTAACCAAGGGTTGAAAATGCGGAAATAAGGCTGGGCATCGCAACCGGTCGAAGCGGCCCATTGCCAGTTACCGTTATTGAGACAGGGATCGTAGTCAATCAGGTGCTGGGCAAAATAGCGCTCACCCCAGCGCCAGCTGATGTGCAGATCTTTGGTTAGGAACGAGGCGGTAATCATCCGTACTCGGTTATGCATATAGCCGGTCTGGTTTAATTGCCGCATGCCGGCATCGACAATCGGAAAACCGGTCCGGCCTTCGGCCCAGGCCCAGAAACGCGCCTGATCGCGCTCCCAGGGAATCGCATCATACTGACGATGAAAGGCATGACCAAACACATGCGGGTAATGAACAGCGATATGGCTGAAAAAATCACGCCAGTAGAACTGTCTTAATAAACCGTGGTCTCTACCCAGTTCATGCAACACCGCATAATAAGCCTGACGTACCGAACAGCAGCCGAATTTCAGATAGGCCGATAACTCGCTGGTGGCTGACACAGCCGGGAAATCACGCTGATTCTGATACTCGGCACAGCGGGCAAGATTATCCAGTAAAGTCCGGGCCGCCTGACTGCCGCCGTGCAGGGGATATTGCTGCGGTTTGCTCAGCTGTGCCAGTATCTCCGGTTTTTCAAAAGCCAGTGACTGGCTGACAAAACGGCCAGCGGCCAGCGCTGTTGGTAATGACACCGGTAGCTGGCTGGCGCGTTTATAAAACGGCGTAAACACCTGATACGGTGAGCCATCGTTTTTCAGCATCTGTTCCGGTTCATTGAGCAACAGATCGCCATGGCTGTGAAAAGTGATGCCGAGCTGCTGACACAGTTGAGCCAGCAGCTGATCGCGCTGTTGACTGAATGGCGTGTAATCACGGTTGACGAAAACCGCATCCAGTGGCAGCTGCGAATTTAGTTGGCGCAGTAGCTGACCGGGATCGTCGTTGAACAGATACAGTTTGCCGTGTCGCTGTGCCAGTTGCTGCTGTAAATCCGCCAGGGCTTGCAGCATGAATTGCAAGCCCGGCTGGCTTTGATAGGGGTGTGTTTCGATTTGTCTGGGGTCAAAAATAAACGCAGCGATCACTTGCTGCGATTGTGATAACGCAGCATTAAGGGCCGTATTATCTTCAAGGCGTAAATCACGACGAAAGATAAACAGCGAGGTTTGGTAGGTTTTCATCAGTCCCGGTGCAGAATTTGTTGCAAGGCTGTATCCAGGTCGGAATATCGAAACTGAAAACCGGCATCGAGCATGCGTGCGGGTAGTACTCGTTGACTGCCGAGTACCAGCGCTGCCATTTCACCGAGCAGACTTTTCAATAGCGGTGCCGGCAGATTCAGCCAGCACGGACGATGCAAGTGACTGGCAAGTTTCCGGCTGAAAGTCTGATTGTCGACCGGCTGCGGTGCAGTGGCGTTAAAGGCGCCTTCGAGGCTGTCGTCATTCAGCAGACGGTCAGCAATCGCCACCCAGTCATGACGGTGAATCCAGGACATCCATTGTTTGCCGGACCCTAAACGGCCACCCAATCCCAGTTTGAAGCCGGGGAGCATGCGTTGTAATAAGCCACCATCGTGATCCAGTACCAGTCCGGTGCGGATCAGGCAGACACGAATGCCGAGCTCACGGCAGCGCAGCGCGCTGTGTTCCCAGTCATCACAAAGTTGCTGGGCAAAGTCGCCACTTATAATCGGTGTGGATTCCGTCAATGGCTTGTCAGCCCGATCGCCATAAATACCAATCGCAGAACCACTGATCAAAACCGCCGGTTTTTGTGAGCGCTGCTGCAGGAATTCAAACAGTTGCCCAGTCAGGCCGATGCGGCTGCCGCGAATCTGTTGTTTGCGCTGTGCAGTCCAGCGGCCTGAAAAAATCGGGCTCCCGGCCAGATTGACGATGGCATCTAAGTGGCTGCTAGCGGGCAGCAGGTTCAGGTTACTGATTGCAGTGACTTTGTCGCCAAGTAACTTAGTACAAGCGACCGGGTCTCGGGTCAGTACGCTAATCTGATGACCGGCAGCCAGCCAGTGGCGGATCAATGCCTGCCCCAGAAAGCCGGTGCCGCCGGTCATTAAAATATGTTTACTGGACATGGTCGTAGTCCTTTAGAGAATGGGTCATCAGGCCAAAACTTAGATGCGAAAGGCCCAGATAGGCAAAAAACCAGATGTAGTTGTCGTCGACCATAACTTCATTGATCACACCGTAATATTCGACACCCACACTCATCAGCAGCAGAAATAATCCCATCAAAATCATGCTGCGATAGCTATTGCTATAGCGGCAGAAACTGTAGACCGTGATCTCGGTTACACATAGATAAATCAGCATCAGGCGCAGATTGTTGTCCATCGGCCCATAAAGATCGCCATAATCCTCAAAAAACATCGGACTGCCCAATGCGGTGAGAATGCTGGCAATCAGCAGAAAAATCATTGCCGCATTAAAGTTAATGGCTAGCAGCAGGCGCAATATGCCAACGCTTTTTTCTGAAACGATACTGTTATTCATGATCAACCGCCTGGTCAAAAAGACGCCCTTCACAAGTACAACGTTTGAAGGGCGCATAGAGGAGGAAATTTCGTGTTGAGCCTTTTTTAATTTTGGTCAGGTCTCAACCGGGTGGCCTCAGGACAAAGCGAGTTGTCCTGATTCACCGTATTGGCTTGCATCATCCTCGGTCGAGCCGGTTTCAGAATCATCTGCTGACTGATTGTCCGAGGCTTCGGTATTGATTTCAGGTGGAGGCCCCAAGGTCTCACCCGCCATCAGTTGGTCGATCTGATACTTGTCGATGGTTTCCCAGTCCA
>CAIUWU010000160.1 GCA_903902945.1 uncultured Pseudomonadota bacterium | reverse complement strand
CTGGAAATTCAGGATGTGTTCATCGGAGTTAATGCTGTTGATTATTCAGGGTATCCTGATTGCAGGCCCGAATTCATTCATGCGTTTCAGACCATGGCGAATCTGGCCACCAAAGCCGGAGTTGAAGGTCACAAAATAACCATTCACGCCCCGCTGATTCATTTCAGCAAGGCCGATATCATTCAGCAGGGGCTGGCCTTGGGTATTGATTACCGGATGACAGTGTCTTGTTATGCCGCTGATGAGCAAGGCAGGGCTTGTGGTTGTTGTGATGCCTGTCGCTTGCGTAATGCCGGTTTTGCGCGTTTAGGGGTTGAAGACGCCACTCGCTATCAGTGCTAAGCGTTGGTCGGAATTTACTCTATTAAACAGGCGCTTGGCATTTAGAAAGATTATAATCCACCCCTTTTCAGCCCCTTTCCAGACAAGGGGTTTTTTGTTAGTGAGAGTATTTGAGGTATCTCATTCCACATGGCACAAAAACTTTATATACAGACCAATGGCTGTCAGATGAATGAATACGATTCCGATAAAATGCGGGATGTATTACAGGCATCACATGGCATGGAGTTAACCGATATTCCCGAACAGGCTGATGTTTTATTGTTGAACACCTGTTCGATTCGTGAAAAAGCCCAGGAAAAAGTCTTTTCCGCCGTCGGGCGCTGGAAAAAGATTAAAGACAAACGTCCCGATGTGATTATTGGTGTCGGTGGTTGTGTCGCCAGCCAGGAAGGTGCAGCTTTACAAAAACGTGCGCCTTATGTCGATATCGTTTTCGGGCCGCAAACCTTGCACCGGTTACCCGAGTTATTAAATCAGGCTCGCAGCACTCAGAAGCATGTGGTCGATATTTCGTTTCCTGAAATTGAAAAGTTCGATGCCTTGCCCGAGCCTCGTGCCGAAGGTCCTAAAGCCTATGTTTCGGTAATGGAAGGTTGCAGTAAATACTGTACTTACTGCGTGGTACCTTATACCCGTGGCGAAGAAGTCAGCCGTCCGCTTAATGATGTGATTGCCGAAATTGAAACACTGGCTAGACAAGGGGTTCGGGAAATCAATTTACTGGGTCAGAACGTCAACGCCTATCGGGGCTTGATGGAGGATGGCGATATCGCGGGTTTTGCCTTGTTATTGCATTTTGTTGCCGCAGTAGAGGGCATAGAGCGGATTCGCTTTACCACATCGCATCCGCTGGAATTTACCGATGACATCATCGAAGCCTTTGCTGAAATTCCGCAACTGGTCAATCACCTGCATCTACCGGTACAAAGCGGCAGTGATCGGATTTTGGCGCAAATGAAACGTGGCCACGCCCGTGATTATTACCTGGATGTAATTCGTAAAATGAAAGCGGTCAGACCGGGTATTAGTTTGTCGTCCGATTTTATTATCGGTTTTCCCGGTGAAACCGATCAGGACTTTGAAGACACTATGGCGCTGATTGAAGAAGTGGGGTATGACTTTTCTTACAGTTTCATTTTCAGCGCCAGACCAGGAACGCCGGCCGCTAATTTTGCTGATGATGTCAGTCAGGAGGTCAAGGAGCAGCGCCTGCAACGCCTGCAAAAACGCCTGAATGAGATGACGATGGCGATTTCTGAAGCCATGGTCGGTACTGTGCAAACCGTGCTGGTCGAAGGCGTTTCCCGTAAAAACCCTTTGCATCTGACCGGCCGTACCGAAAACAACCGGGTGGTCAATTTCGCGGCTCATCCGCGATTGACCGGTCAGTTTGTCGATGTCCTGATTACTGAAGCCTTACCGAATTCTTTGCGGGGTCGGCTGGTCGAATCGTCATTAAACAAAATCAGCAAGGCGACTGTGTGAGTCATACTTATTTTTCTCAAGAACTCAATTTAGTGCCGGCTGATGTACATCGGTTGTCTAATTTTTGCGGCCATCTGGATGCTAATCTGCGCCATATCGAACAGCGGTTACAGGTCGAAATTGCCAATCGCAGTAATCATTTCAGAATTAGCGGCAATCAAGAGGCGGTCAGGGCGGCCTGTGCAGTGATCCACAAGCTCTATGAACTGAGCGAAAAAGAAGAGATCAGCGCCGAACAAGTCCATCTGACTTTGCAGACCTCCAGTATCGACCAGTTATTGCACAGCGAGCATGCCACCGTCAAACCCGCCGTTATTGGCATTAAAACCAAGCGGGGGGTGATTAAAGGCCGTGGCCAGAATCAGCAGGACTATCTGCATAAAATTCTTAATCACGATATTAATTTTGGTGTGGGTCCTGCCGGTACCGGCAAGACTTTTCTGGCTGTGGCTTGTGCGGTTGAAGCTTTGCAAAATGAAACCGTGCGTCGCATCGTGTTGGTGAGGCCGGCGGTGGAGGCCGGTGAGAAACTGGGTTTTTTGCCCGGCGATATGGCGCAGAAAGTCGATCCTTATTTAAGACCTCTTTACGATGCGTTGTATGACATGTTGGGTTTTGAACGGGTCGAGAAGCTGCTGGAGAAAAATGTCATCGAAGTGGCGCCGCTAGCATTTATGCGCGGCAGAACCCTGAATGATTCCTTTATCATTCTCGACGAGGCGCAAAACACCACGGTTGAGCAAATTAAAATGTTTTTAACCCGGATTGGTTTTGGTTCAACTGCAGTGATCACCGGTGATGTTACCCAGATCGATTTACCTAATGAAAAAATGTCCGGGCTGAAGCATGTCCTGAAAGTGCTGCAGGATGTCGAAGGCATCAGTTTTACTTTTTTTGGGGTACGCGATGTGGTCAGGCATCCTCTGGTGCAACGCATCGTGGCTGCCTACGATAAATACGAATTACAACAAAACCATGAATTATCTTGATCTGCAGATTGCCTCTGATTTTGCGGAAATTCCCAGTCTCGAGCAGATGCAAGGCTGGGTGGATGCGGTATTAACCGATGCAGCGCAGGATAGCGAAATTGTCATCCGGGTGGTTGATGAAGCAGAAAGTGCCGCACTGAATTCCCAATATCGCCACAAGCAAGGCCCGACCAATGTGCTGAGTTTTCCATTCGAGGCGCCAGAAGGTTTTGAGATGGATTTGTTGGGTGACTTGGTGATTTGTGCGCCTTTGCTGGCACAGGAAGCATCACAGCAGCACAAGCCACTATTGCATCATTGGGCTCATATCATTATTCACGGTGTGTTGCACCTGATTGGTTATGATCATCTCGATGATGCTGAAGCCGAAGAAATGG
>CAIUWU010000159.1 GCA_903902945.1 uncultured Pseudomonadota bacterium | reverse complement strand
TTTTTTGATTTCTTCAAATTATTCATTCCTTCAGTAGTTAACTTTGTGGTACCTGCCTTTTTCATGTCACAAGCCGTTCCGAATGGTCAGCCTTTGGCGACTGACGAGGCAGCCGTTGTCTTGAAACCGGGTGCGATTCAGATTTGCGGTTTGTTTTTATTGACCATTATCTTTGCGGTCAGTTTTAAACAGTTCCTGCACTTGCCGCCTTTCATGGGCATGATGCT
This sequence comes from uncultured Pseudomonadota bacterium, assembly GCA_903902945.1. Classification (GTDB taxonomy): domain Bacteria; phylum Pseudomonadota; class Gammaproteobacteria; order Methylococcales; family Methylomonadaceae; genus Methylomonas. The sequence goes on along the minus strand of CAIUWU010000159.1, from coordinate 3,212 downwards.
CGGTCTGTCGGTATTGATGCTGTACGGTTATTACCTGAAAGTGAAACACCCTGATCTCGAAAACGGTACTCGCTTTGATATTTTCAATAAAGTCAAAGAGGCAGAGTGGGATACCTTGTTGTTCTTCTTTGGTGTGGTGTTTGCGGTAGGCGGTCTGGGTTACATCGGTTATCTGGAATTATTGTCTAGCGCTATGTACGATGGTCTGGGCGCAACGACAGCCAACATCCTGGTTGGTATCATTTCTGCGGTGGTTGATAACATTCCGGTTATGTTTGCGGTATTGAACATGAATCTGGATATGGATCTGTATCAATGGTTGCTGGTGACTTTAACTGCCGGTGTCGGTGGTTCATTGTTCTCGGTCGGTTCGGCTGCGGGTGTGGCTTTGATGGGGCAGTCCAATCATAAATACACTTTCTTCAGTCATTTGAAATGGACTCCTGCGATTGCTGCTGGTTATGCAGCCAGTATCTTCGTTCATTATCTGATCAACGGCTAATTGCCACGATCATCAGTTTTATCCTGAATACGAGAAAGCGATGAGCAAAACAACCAGTTTGCTTGGCGCTTTCTCGGTCTACTCTCAGCCAAGAGTCTTGGCTATGGTATTAATGGGCTTTGCCGCCGGTCTGCCGTTCTCTCTTATTTCCACCACCTTATCTGCCTGGCTTGCCGACGAGCATGTGTCCCTGGCGGTGATCGGTTATTTCAGTCTGGTCGGCGTTGCGTATTCGCTAAAAGTTTTCTGGGCGCCGATTGTCGATAGCAGCTCTGTGCCGGGTTTAAGGCGTTTTGGCAAGCGGCGCAGTTGGTTGTTGTTGGCACAGACCGGGATTGCACTGGGTTTGCTGGCAATGAGCAATATGGATCTGCATCAGCAGTTAGCCTGGATTGCAGCTATTGCGGTATGGGTGGCATTTTGCTCGGCAACCCAGGATATCGTTATCGATGCGTATCGTATTGAAGCCGCAGTCGTTGAATATCAGGGAGCTATGGCGGCGGCTTATGTATTTGGCTATAGGTTGGCATTGCTGCTGGCCGGCGCAGGTGCTTTGTATCTGGCCGAATATTTAGGCTGGAAAATAGCCTATCAGTGTCTGTCGCTGGCAATGCTGGTTGGCATTGGCACTACGTTGGGGGTTTCCGAGCCTGAGCATGCCGAGGATCAGCAAGTCCGTTTGATCGAGCGGCAAGTGGAGGGGGTATTGCAGATAGGTAAATTACCTATTGTGCTTGAGCGGCTGGCTGCTTGGTTTTCGGATGCCGTGATCAGTCCGTTTGTTGAGTTCTTTCAGCGCAACGGCAAAGCATCTGTCGTGATTCTGTTGCTGATAGGGCTGTATAAAATGAGCGATATCGCGATGGGGGTGATGGCAAATCCGTTCTATCTTGAACTGGGATTCACCAAAAAAGATATTGCAGATGTCACCAAGTTGTTTGGTTTTGTGATGACGATTCTGGGGACTTCTCTGGGTGGCATTCTGGTGGTCCGTTTTGGTGTGATGCGACCTTTGTTGCTGGGTGCCATCATTAGCGCAGCTACCAATTTGCTGTTTGCCTGGATGGCAAGTGCCCAGCCATCATTGGCAATGCTGGCGGGTGTCATTAGTGCAGATAATTTAAGCGGTGGGATAGCGGCAGCGGCTTTTATTGCCTATTTGTCGGGGTTGACCAACAGCGCTTATACGGCTACTCAGTATGCATTGTTTAGTTCTCTGATGACCTTGCCGGCTAAATTGACCGGTGGTTTTTCAGGTAGTCTGGTGGCCAGTTATGGTTATCAACTGTTTTTTATTTATTCGGCGTTGCTAGGGTTGCCGGCTATCTTGCTGGTTGTCTGCTTGAGTCATTCGCGTTTTCAGGCCGGCAGATAATGTCGATTGATTAATTGACCTTGCAGATATTGGTCTTAGCTCGTATCATAAGCAGTTCTCTAGCAAAGTTTGTGGCCCTGAACGGGTATGTGAGCACTATGAAACCAGAAATTCATCCAGAATATAAACAAATTACTGTGACTTGCGGTTGTGGTAATACTTTTGAAACCGGTTCCGTCTACGGTAAAGATCTGCACATTGAGGTGTGTTCATCCTGCCATCCGTTTTATACCGGTAAACAGCGCGTGGTTGATACATCAGGTCGCGTTGACAAATTCCGCAAAAAATTCGGTAAATAAGTTTTATCGGTTTGCCTGATAGCCGCCTGAGTGACTGGCGGCTTTCGGTTTTTCTGAAATTCGCTACAAATTCACACCTATTAAACACTGTTGCTTAGGCAATTTATCTGTCTTTAGCGACGTCTCTGTTTGCAAATCCAAATCGCCGACTATACTGAATTACCAGATTGATTAATCGTTGGTGATTTATGGTCTGGTTCTCGCATAAAAAACGCTCTGTACTGGGTATCGATATCGGTGTTTCTGCTATCAGGATGGTGGAACTCAGTCGCACAGAAGATTGTCTTTGTCTGGAAAGTTTTGCGCTAATTCCTCTCACTTCGTCTGCTATTGCCGACCAGAAAGATTCTGATCTTAGTCGCATGGTCGCTGGCTTGCTGAAAATGCTTGATATGTCTGCTACCGAATGCAGGCAAGCGTGTATCTCGGTAACAGCTGGTGCGGTGATGATCAAGACCCTGGCAATGCCTTGTGTCTTGTCCCGATCGGAAATGGAACAGCAATTGGTTCTTGAAGGGCAGCATTTGCTGTCTTATCCAACTGAGGAACTTGCGCTTGATTTTGAAATTCGGCAGCCGGTCTCTCAGCATTCGCAAACGGTCGATGTGGTATTGGTTGTGTGCCATAAAAAGCTGTTTGAAGCTCAGCTAATGGCGTTGCGACGGTCTGGTATTGAAGTCAAGGTTGTCGAAATAGATAGCTTTGTCATGTTGGCGGCGATTAATCACTGGCTTGCTCAATGTTTTCCGCCGATATTGGATCATTTGGTGCTTTGGCTCGATTTGGCGGCAGCGAGTTTGTCTTTTCAGATACTGAAAAAACGGCAAGTGATTTTCAGTCATGAACTGCATCAGGCTCAGCCCGAAACCGATTTGGCAATTGAAAAATTATTGTCCCAGACTGTCAGTATTTTGCAGCTAAGTGGTGTTGCCCAAGTAGATATGGTTGTGGTGTCAGGTGCCTGTGCGACAACGGCTGTCATCGCGATGTTGGCAAATCATTTCAAACGGCCCGTCATTATTATCAATCCCTTTGA
>CAIUWU010000158.1 GCA_903902945.1 uncultured Pseudomonadota bacterium | reverse complement strand
TTTCAGCAAGGCGCCGGGGCGCTCGGGGAACTGCAGACTGTAGACCACTTCAGTCAGACCGCGCGGCGCATGCCCACCGACCATATAACGAATGTGATCTTTGGCTAGCTCGTTATGGGTCATATCAGTCACCGCAAAACCTTCGGCCTGTAAATGCTCGATCTGCTGCTGACGGTCAGCCTCGATACCGCTGCTGGATATGCCCACAAACACTTGCGCATCTTTGGCATCAAAATAGCGATAGTTAAATTCGGTGATGCTGCGCTTGCCGAGAGTTTTGCAAAACTTTAAAAAGCTGCCCGGTTCTTCGGGGATACTCACCGCCAGCAGAATTTCCCGATGCTCACCGACCAAAGTGCGTTCAGCGACATAGCGCAAGCGGTCAAAATTGATATTGGCACCGCTATCTATCGCCACCAAAGTCTGGCCCGATAAACCATGCCGCTCGGCATAACACTTAAGACCCGCCACCGACAAAGCACCAGCCGGTTCGGCGACCGAACGGGTATCATCAAAAATATCTTTAATCGCCGCACAGATTTCATCGGTACTGACGGTTATGACTTCATCGACAAACTGCTGCGCCAGCCGGAAAGTTTCTTCGCCAATCTGCTTGACGGCAACCCCATCGGCAAACAGCCCCACCTGTTCCAGTTTCACCCGCGAACCGGCTTTTAAGGCCTGATTCAGACAGTCGGCATCATCCGGCTCGACGCCAATCACCTTGATTTCAGGCCGGACAAACTTAACGTAAGCCGCAATCCCGGCCACCAGCCCGCCGCCACCGACCGGCACAAAAATCGCATGGATGTCAGCGGTATGCTGACGCAGAATTTCCATCGCCACTGTTCCCTGACCAGCAATCACGTCAGGATCATCATAAGGATGAATGAAGGTCAGACCTTTTTCAGCCACCAGCTCCATAGCATGGGCATAAGCATCGTCATAGGAATCGCCGTGCAGAACGATTTTGGCGCCCCGCGCTCTGACCGACTTGACCTTGATTTCCGGCGTGGTTTTGGGCATCACGATCATGGCCTTGATACCCAGCTTCTTGGCCGCCAGCGCCACGCCCTGGGCGTGATTGCCGGCTGATGCGGCGATCACCCCTTGCGCAGCCTGCTCGGCAGTCAGCGATGCCATTTTGTTGTAAGCGCCCCGCAGCTTGAACGAGAACACCGGCTGCAAGTCCTCGCGTTTCAGATAGACCCGGTTATTGAGTCGTTCCGACAGAGTCGGGGCAAAATCCAGCGGCGTTTGTTCGGCCACATCATAGACTTTTGCACGGAGTATTTTTTCGATGTAATTCTGGGTCATTGTCCTAAAAACTGCTGAGAAATCGACTTTTATCAGTTATTATCCCACACAATGATGCGATAACCCCGCGTCAGATTTATTCAAAGAACTCAGGAACACAGCACAATGACACAAGACGAATTAAAAAGACAGGTTGCCCAAGCAGCACTGCCTTATCTGAAAAATACGCCTATCATCGGCATGGGCACCGGTTCAACCGTCACCCACCTGATCGATTTACTGGCTGACTGCGATTTCAAACGTGATATCGAAGGTGCTGTTTCCAGCTCGATCAAAACCACCGAACACCTGCAAAGAATCGGCATCAAAGTCTTCGACCTCAACCAAACCGGCGATCTGGAAATTTATGTCGATGGTGCTGACGAAGTCACTCCTCACAAAAAAATGCTGAAAGGCGGCGGCGGCGCCCTGACCCGCGAAAAAATCATCGCCGGTGCCAGCAAAAAATTCGTCTGTATCGTCGACGCCAGCAAATGCGTAGACGTGATGGGCAAATTCCCGCTACCGGTTGAAGTACTGCCATTAGCCCGCAGCTTTGTTGCCAGACAACTGGTGAAACTGGGCGGCCAGCCGGTTCTGCGCGAAAACTACATCACCGACAACCAGTGCGAAATTCTCGACGTCCACAATCTGAGCATCGTTGACCCGGTTGAACTGGAAAAAGCCATCAACAACATCCCCGGCGTAGTTACCAACGGCCTGTTCGCAATGCGCGCCGCTGATGTGGTTCTGGTCGGCAAAGGCAGCGAAGTCATCAGCTACTAACTTGCAATGGCGATCATCACAGCATTCCGCCAAGCTAGAATGATGCCGATTGTCATCGCCTGACCCCGCTTAAACAGTATCGTGATGGCGCAGACCTGGTTCTGCCGTCATCACGAGCCTCTCAAACCAAGATCCCCCACACCTCACCTGCACAAGCCAGCGGCTTTACAGCGCCGATAAGGGTTTTGAGCAGCAATCTGGCGTTCGCAAAATAGCCGCCTAAACTTGGCCCGCATCTCAACCGGCCTGCGGGTAATTTCTGATGCAATGGCACCATCTTGGCAATCAATGCCGATGACTCTCAATATTCTGGCATTTCTGACCGGCATTCTCTGGACTCAACAACTCAGCCAGCTCCCCAGCCCCGCCCTGTTACTGATACCAGGCGGACTGGCACTAGTCTGTGGCTGGCGTCAAAACTGGCTGATGGTCTGGCTATGCTGCGGCTTACTGTGGGCCAGCAGCTTCGGACATTTACAATTAGCCAATCGCCTGCCTGAGCACTGGGTTCAGAAAGACCTCGTAATCGAAGGCTATATCAACAGCCTGCCGCAAAGCCATGAACATCATCAAAGCTTTGATTTCAGCGTTACCAAGCCCGATAGCGGCTTTCCGCAAAAACTACGTTTAAGCTGGTACCAGACCGCCCAAGCCCTGCAAGCCGGCCAAAGCTGGCAATTCTGCGTCAGACTCAAACCCGCCATCGGCCATCTCAATCCGGCCGGTTTCGATTATGAAACCTGGCTGTTCGCCAATCGTATCGGCGCCACCGGCTATGTCCGCGATAATCCGGTGGCAAAACGCCTACCGGATACCGTCCATATCGGCCGCTATTTTGCCCACTGGCGACAGACCATCGCCAACCGAATGGAAAACGCCTTGCCGGACGGACCGCAACTCGCCGTCATCAAAGCACTGACGATAGGTAGTCAAAGCGGCATTAGCCAGGAACAATGGAACCTCTTCAGCCAGACCGGCATCACTCATCTGATTGTCATCTCAGGCTCACACATCAGCCTGATTGCCGGGCTGATTTTTCTCGGCTTACGCAAGGCCTGGGCCAGAACCGGCATACTGCGCTATTCGCCACCACAAATTGCCGCCATCGGCAGCTGGCTGAGTGCCCTGTTTTATGGCGGACTGGCCGGCTACAGCATTCCCACGCTACGGGCGGTGATCATGCTTAGCATTGTCATGGCCGCTTTGCTCTGGCAACGCCACCATTCCGCCTGGCAGATTCTGCTAACGGCCTTGCTCGGTGTATTGCTGTTTGATCCGCTGGCCGTTGTCAGCATAGGCTTCTGGCTATCTTTTCTATCGGTTGCACTGCTGCTGTATGTCTCGACAGGACGACTGGGCCTCGACCATCGCTGGCAACACAATCTGCGTCTGCAATTGGCCAGTAGCCTGGGCTTACTGCCTGTCATCGCATTCTGCTTTCAGCAGGTATCGCTGATCTCGCCACTAGCCAACGGCATTGCCATTCCGGTGATCGGTGTTGGCGTGGTACCTGTCAGCCTGCTCGCCAGCGCCTTGTTATTCATCGCCCCCTCACTGGCAAGTCATTTACTCTGGCTATGTGACCAAGTGCTGCAACTGCTGTACCAGTTACTGCAAACCCTGGCCAGCTGGCCGCTGGCGCATCTCGACTACCCGGAACCACCGCCACATGCCTTATTGTTCAGTGCCATCGGCATATTGCTGTTACTGGCACCCAAAGGCTTCCCCTGCCGCTATCTGGCAATGCCGATGTTTTTGCCACTGCTATTCATCGCACCCGACCGGCCCCGGCCGGGAGAAATCTATCTGACCTTGCTCGATGTCGGTCAGGGGCTGGCTATCGTGGTGCAAACCCACACCCACACCCTGGTCTTTGATACCGGCGGCAAGCTGTCGCAAAACGCTGACATGGGAGCATCGGTACTAGTACCTTTTTTGCGTCAGCAGGCTATCAGGCAAGTCGATCAACTCATCATCAGTCATAACGACAATGACCACAGCGGCGGCACCCCATCTTTACTGGCAGCACTACCGGTACGACAAATCCGCAGCAGCTCGCCGCTCTGGTCACAACTGCCGCAGGGCAAAAGCTGTCTGGCTGGTGAGCAATGGCAATGGGATGGCGTCAGCTTCATGCTGCTGGCCCCTCCCGAAACCGGTTTTGCAAAAGAGAATGACAATTCCTGCGTGCTCAAAATCGACGCTTCGGTAAACCGGTTCTTACTCAGTGCCGACATTGAAAAAAGCGCCGAACAATGGCTGACCGAACAGTACGGCAGCGAACTGCACAGCGAAGTGCTGATTGCGCCGCACCACGGCAGTAAAACTTCGTCGAGCGCGGCTTTTTTGGCACAGGTCAAGCCGCAATGGATACTGATTTCCGCCGCCTATCTCAACCGCTTCGGCTTTCCGCACCCGCAAGTATTGGCGCGTTACCAGCAGCAAGGCAGCCAGATACTCAACACCGCCACCCAGGGCGCCATAACCGTGCGCAGCGAGGGTCAGCAATTGCTGATCCAAAGTCAACGAACACAGCGCAAACGCTATTGGCGCTTATTCTGAGCAATCGAGATCGGGAAAATTTCCTTTTTTATCGGAGCTGACATGCCATAAGCATTTTCTTGCAAAACCCTGCTACAGTTAGGCATCAACATGAAAAAACCTTGTGCCTATATGCTGGTCAGTCAGCGAAATGGCGCGCTATATATTCGGTGTCACCCGTAATTTACAGGCCAGAAGTTGTGCGCTGCGCGCGTGATTTGAGTGCCGGTTTGCGCACCGGCCAGGCGCGGTACTTTCTTGGTTCGGCCCAAGAAAGTACCCAAAGCAACGCCGCCCCCGCTGCCGCTGACTTCCTGCACTGCCAAGTCTAAGCCCGGGGCGGCCAAACCGATATTTGCTAACTTAACCACTGTTCCGATGAGCTTACGCAACCAGATTCTTTATCGTATTTTGTTATCAGCGGCGGGCATTTTGCTGGTCGGAGGCAGTCTGACTATCTGGCAGGCGCGCAATGCGGTCGAGAAAGAAATCGACAGCTCGATCCATCTGGCGCTGCAGTTTATCAGCCTCGGCATTGCCGACAGCCCGGTGTATCAGTTCAACGATCTGCATAACTTTGCAAAACTGCAACCAACCCGCCATCTCAGCATTCAGCTGCAAAAACCCGACGGCCAGCTGCTGCATCTCAAAGCCACCGACCAGCCCAGCCACCCCGAAGCCATGCCGCCGCGCTGGTTCATTCATGCGGTGCAAAGCGATTACCCGCAAGTCGAACATCAGATCAAAACTCGCGACGGCGAATTGCTCACCCTGATCATCAAAGCCCAGCCGCTGGATGAAATCACCGAAGTTTGGCAGGAAAGCGTAACCTGGTTCAGCTCGATTTCGCTGCTGATCCTGCTGACTTTTTTTGCGGTGAATCTGGTATTCAACAAATCGCTACGCTCGATCAATGTGATTGTCGATGCGCTGCACCAGATCGAAACCGGCCACTACTGCTCCCCGCTGCCCGGCTTTGCGGTACAGGAATTTGACCAGATCGCCGGCGCCATTAACCACCTAAGCGACCAACTGCAACGCGCCCAGCAGCAAAATCAGGCGCTGACGCAGCATTCGCTAGCGATTCAGGAAGCCGAGCGGCAGACCCTGTCACAAGAACTACACGACGAATTCGGCCAGTCGCTGACCACCATCAAAATCATGGCCTCGACCGCCACCTCGCCCAAAGCAGATTTAAACCTGCTGGCCAGCACCATTCCGGCGATCTGTGAACATCTGATGCTGGTGCTGCGCTCGATGATGCAGCAACTGCATCCTTTGATACTCAGCGAACTGGGCCTCAAAGCCACGCTGGAGGACATGGTCAGTTGCTGGCAGAAACGTCATCCGAATCTGACAATTGCGCTGGATTGTGACGAAAGCATCGACAGCCTCGATCAGGCGATCAGCATCCAGATTTTTCGGGTGATTCAAGAATGTCTGACCAACAGTGTCCGTCATGCCGACGCCAGCGTCATCAGCATCACCCTGAATCAGTCGGCCAAGACTTTAAAACTGCGGATTAGCGACGACGGCCAGGGTTGCGATTTAAGTAGCGTCGCGCGCGGCTTTGGTTTGCTGGGTATCCGCGAACGCATCCAGTCCTTGCAAGGCAACCTGAGCATCAGTTCCAGCCCCGGCCAGGGTATGACCATCAACGCCACCGTCCCGTTATCATGAGCCAACCAATCACCATTCTGCTAGTCGACGACCACGCCCTGCTGCGAGCCGGCATCCGCATGCTGTTATCGACCACCGATCATATGCAGCTGATCGGCGAAGCCGACAAAGGCGAACAGGCGATTCAGCTGTATCAGAATCTAAAACCCAACCTGGTAATCATGGATTTATCGATGCCGGGCATCGGCGGTCTGGAAGCGATTCGCCGCATTCTGCTGCACGATGCGGCGGCCAGAATTCTGGTGTTCAGCGTGCATCACGAACAGGTATTTGTCAGCCGGGCTTTGAATGCCGGCGCTAAAGGCTACCTAACCAAAAACAGCGCGCCGGAACAATTGCTACTGGCGATTGAAAGCCTGATGCACAATCAGATCTATATAGACCGCGAACTGCGTCAGGCCAGCACAGACCAGCAGGACAGCAACGACTGTCAGGCTGTCATCGCAGCATTCTCACCGCGCGAATTCGATATTTACCGACTGCTGGCCGAAGGACTGACCGTCAATGCAATTGCCGACCAGCTATGCCTGCAGCAAAAAACCGTTTCCAATTACGCTACTCAGATCAAGAAAAAACTCGGCGTTAATACCTTTACCGAACTGGCCCACATCGCCGCCGGCTCAGGTTTAATCATCAGGCCACCGCTGAATACAGCCGACTAACCACCACCCCCGACACCCCGGCCCGCAAGCCTCCTGCACTCTGGATCCCGGCGCTCCCTGCCGGGATGACGATTTTACTTGCAGCCGTCATTACCAACCCAGTGAAGCAATCCAGCAAAAGCCATTAGCCGTTCGCCAAAACCTGACAACCGTAAGCGCTCTTTAAACCCGGCCTTGATTTTAGTTTATTCACTCCTGTCAGATGGTTTGAGTTGCCAGGGCAGCAGCGCTTCAAAATCATCGGCCGTTTTTGCCAAAGGCAGTTGCCGAAACACGGCAATCAAATAACCATAAGGATTAATGGCATTGGCTTTGCAGGTTTCGATCAGCGAATACAGATTAACGCTGGCCTGTGCGCCGCCGACAGTATCACTGAGTCGAGTCAACCAAGGGGAATTTCACCCCTTAGTTGCTCACAGAACCGTACGTGACAGTCTCCTGTCATACGGCTCTTGATCACACATTCGCTGCACGAAGTAGATACCAGTGGGCAAAGAGAAAGAGATCAGGTCTTTCCTTTCTCAGCAGAGCAAGTCTACGTTCGGCTTTCTTCACCGAACAGCGATGCCTGCCCTGCACCCACTTCAAGAGTCTAGATTGAAAAACTCGCCACAAGTGATAACTGAAGTTTCGATACCAGAATTTGCCATAGTAGTTGATCCATCCACGGAGAACCGCGTTGTATCGTCTGGCTAGATCCTCGGCACAGTCCGTCGTCGAGCAATGAATTTTCCAGCCCTTGACCGTTTGGGTCATGTCTTTCATGGCTTTCTTCGATGCACCCGGCATACATTTCCTGAATAGCTGCCCCTTACGGTTACGTAGCGTTCTGACCTTAAAATCGTACCCCAGAATAGGGCGCCAGCAATTTTCACGGAAAGCTGAAATGGGATCCGTCCGATTTCAGCGGTGAAAATAACTGGCCACTATTGCCTTCGGCGGCCCCGATTCGT
>CAIUWU010000157.1 GCA_903902945.1 uncultured Pseudomonadota bacterium | reverse complement strand
CTTTCGACCTGAACTACCGGCTCTACGTCACCTTTCTGACGCATGCGAGCAAATTCGCGATAACCGGCGAGGAAGATTTTTTCAATACCTTCGGGATCAAAACGATCATTAGACATTTTTTTATACAACTCAGCCAGCCCCAAACCCGACCAGAATTCATCTTCAAAATTATCAGTAACTTCAATCGATTGCTTGAGTTCTTTGCGTTTCGAAAAAATGAAAGTCCATGAAGCAACCGATGCCGAAAGCAGAATAAACATCACAAACTGCACGACAACGCTGGCTTCTTTGACGAGATGTAATATGGATAAATCAGTATTCATCAGGTTATTTTATTTAATATTAGGGGAGAAATGGGTTTAGGTTTTAGAGTCTGGGCGTCGACACAGGCAATGCGAATTTCACTGACACATAGCAGGTCATGATTGCACATGACGCTTTGTTTAAATGTCAGCGAAGTTTTCTTAATTGCGACAATTTCAGAACTAATCTGCAACTGATCGTTAAAATGTGCCGGTTTCAAATAATCTATGCTGGCAGAGCGCACTACGAACAGGATACCAAGTTCATTCCGTAGTTGATCCTGTTCAAATCCCAAATGACGCAGCATTTCGGTGCGTGCTCGTTCAAAAAACTTCAGATAATTGGCATAGAAAACTACGCCGCCCGCGTCGGTGTCTTCATAATAAACGCGAACAGGCCAATAAAATTGATTCATTGAAAACTATTAAAATTTAAATACATCATCAGTCGGAGCATCTTGTACCGGTGCAGGCAACCCAAAGTGAGTATAGGCTTTATGCGTTACAACCCGACCTCTTGGCGTACGCATCAGAAAACCTTGTTGTAACAAGTAAGGTTCAAGTACATCCTCTACCGTGGTTTTTTCTTCGCTGATGGCCGCTGCCAACGTATCTAGTCCAACCGGACCGCCCTGGAAATTTTCAATCATCATTAGCATTAACTTGCGATCCAGTGTATCAAAACCTTGCTGATCGATTTTCAGCATCTTCAATGCCTGTTGAGCAATATCACGAGAAATAATGCCATTTGCTTTAACTTCCGCATAATCTCTAACGCGCCTTAACAATCGATTGGCAATTCTGGGTGTCCCTCTTGATCGACAGGCAATTTCATTTGCACCCTCAGAATCAATACCGATATCTAACATTGCCGCTGAACGGGTCACTATGCCCGCTAACTCTTCGGTGCTGTAAAATTCAAGTCGCTGAACGATACCGAACCGATCACGCAGCGGCGATGTCAGTAAACCTGCTCGAGTAGTTGCACCAACCAGTGTAAAGGGCGGCAAATCAAGCTTAATCGACCGCGCCGCAGGACCTTCGCCTATTATAATATCAATTTGATAGTCTTCCATAGCCGGATAGAGGACCTCCTCTACCGTCGGACTTAACCGATGAATCTCATCAATAAATAACACATCATGGGGCTGAAGATTGGTTAGTAGCGCGGCCAAATCGCCCGCTTTTTCCAATACGGGCCCTGATGTTTGGCGAATATTGACATTCAGTTCGGCTGCAACAATATTGGCCAAAGTAGTTTTACCAAGTCCTGGCGGACCAAAAATCAAGACATGATCCAGCGCCTGAGACCTTGAAACAGCCGCCTGGATAAAAATCTCCATCTGTTGTCGTAGTTCGGGTTGTCCGACATAGTCTTTTAGCCGCTTGGGTCTTATCGCTCGATCTTGCCGTTCTTCGTCGTGAGCGGCAATCGCCATCACTAGCCTGTCGCTTTCTATCATTTGATGACCCCTCTCAATGCGGCGCGAATAACCGCTTCACAACTATCCAGTTCTTCTTTAATGGCTTGAACCATTTTACTGGCATCTTGTGGTTTATATCCCAAGGCACATAGGGCAGATACCGCCTCTTGTTTGACAGTATTGGATGAGGGCGGCGTCGATATCGAGAGGATTTGGTTATTGGTAATCTCAAATTGATCGATGGCGGGCAAACGACCACGCATTTCAATAATCAGACGCTCGGCTGTTTTCTGGCCTACACCGGGTAAACGCACCAAACCGCGCACATCATTATCTTCAACACAGCGATAGAAGTCGGCAACAGATTGACCGGACAGGATTGTTAGCGCCAGTTTGGGACCGATGCCATTGACTTTGATTAAAGCTCTAAATAATAGCCTTTCCGTTTCCGTAGCAAATCCAAATAGGATATGAGCATCCTCTCGAACTACCAGGTGCGTAAAAAGCTTAACCGGCTCGCCCAAAACGGGCAGATCGTAAAAAGTAGTCATCGGCGCTTCGACTTCATAGCCGACACCATTGACATCCAAAACTAGTTGAGGAGGGGTCTTCTGAACCAAGTTGCCGCGCAGAAAACCAATCATGAGCCAAACTGCCTAAGCCGTCTTGCCGTCTGTTCGTAGTGCGAATGAGCTAGCGCAATTGCAAGGGCATCACTGGCATCAATCTGCATTTCGCCCTGAATACTTAACAACACTTTCACCATATGTTGGACCTGGATTTTATCTGCACTGCCTTTACCGACCAGCGCCTGTTTAACTTGCCTTGCTGCATATTCACAGACAGGTAGCTGTTGCTGCATCCCAGCACAGATGGCAGCGCCTCGAGCCATACCCAGTTTCAGGGCTGAATCTGCGTTTTTGTGCATAAAAATCTGCTCTATGGCCATTTGCTCAGGTTGATAAAGATTAATGATTTCGGTAATACCATCAAAAATCTGTTGTAAGCGCAATGGCATGTCATCGGCCCTCATCCGGATGCAGCCACTGGCAACATATTTCAGACCAACTGCAGTAGTTTCGATGATGCCGTAACCAGTAATACGAGAACCGGGATCAATCCCAAGAATTCTAGTCAAAATCAGTTATTCATCTAATGCAAAGAGGCCATGATATCGTCACTGATATCAGCATTTGAATACACATCCTGAACATCGTCGAGGTCTTCAAGACGATCTATCAGTTTCAGCATTTTTTCTGCATCGTCAGCATTGAGTCCAGTTTTGGTATCGGCATGCATAGTAATTTCTGCATTTTCAGGCTGTAATCCAGCGGCAATAACTGCACTCTTGACCGATTCAAAATCTTCAACTGAAGTGAAAAGCTCCCAGGATCCATCTTCATGCTGTAAAACATCTTCAGCACCGGCTTCCATTGCAGCTTCCATCAAGCTATCTTCATTAACTTCGGCAGCAAAACTAATAATGCCAAGCTTTCTGAACAGATAAGCAACTGAGCCATCAGTACCCAAATTGCCACCTGCTTTTGAAAAAGCATGACGGACATCGGCAACAGTTCGGTTACGGTTATCGGTCAGACAATTAACCATCACGGCGGTACCACCGGGACCATAGCCTTCATAGCGGACAGCTTCGTAATGCACACCATCCAGGGCACCTATAGCTTTTTTGATAGTGTTATCAATAGTGTCGCGCTTCATATTAGCGCCTAATGCCTTATCAATAGCGGTTCTAAGACTCGGATTATTAGCCGGATCACCACCACCAGCACCTTTTGCCGCTACAGTAATTTCACGAATCATCTTAGTAAAAATTTTGCCACGCTTTGCATCCTGAGCACCTTTGCGATGCCGGATGTTAGCCCATTTACTATGTCCTGCCATTATCTATCTCTTTCATAAATATAAAATTTTAACACTGTCTCTATATCGGGTTCACGCTGACTATAACAATTTTGGCAGAACAGCTGTCAGTGATACTTCTGCGACATAATAGTCAGCATGCGTTTCCACTAACTCACGCCTGACGACACCGCCAAATCCGATGACATAGGCTCCGGCCTGTTTGGCCTCAAGATCAGTTTTACCATCACCCACCATAGCCATGGTGACATCCGGTTTATATATCTGTTGGCAAATAATCGCCTTTCCGCCATTGCTGGCCAGAGGCGATTGAACATCAAAGCCTTGATAGTGTCCTTGCCGATCAAAAAAAACATCAACGGCGTGAACACGGTGTTCAGGAACAGACAATTTGGCTGCCAAAGGCAAAATAGCCTGACGCAAACCACCGCTAATTATATGAATTTGTTTATGTTCAGCTTGTAGGCGGGCAAAAGTTTCTTCAACACCTTCCACCATCTCGCTTATATAAAGCGCTGCTAAACGATCAATCGCTGACTGATCCGGCTTTATCAGAGATAACCGTTTGGCATAAACCTCTTCTAAAGCTATCTCACCATTCATAGCCGCATCAGTCAGTGACGCGACCTGAGCAAACATGCCACAATCTCTTGCCAATTCGTCAATACCTTCAATCCGGCTTAAGGTACTATCACAATCAAAACAAATAATTTCAAAACTCATATAACCTTGCAACCCTTATGAAGACAGTATTTTTTACCCTGCCATAAAAACTTTGAATAAAATAAGCAACAATCTGCTAACACCGATTTTAGAAAATGAATTTTAAACTAGCCCCTCTAACACTAGCGCTGTTTATTGTACTATCAGCAAGCTTGGCATATAGACAATTCAATATCAAACAGACTCCACAAGATATTGAATTCAGAACTATTTCCGGTGAATCTATCAGTCTTAATCAACTCAAAGGGCAATATGTTTTGGTTACTTTTTGGTCAACGGATTGCCCCAGCTGCATCGAAGAAATACCTCATCTTACTGATCTACATAACAAATACCACTCTAATAAGTTAAAAATTATCGCAGTAACAATGGATTACACACCCCCTAATCAAGTACTGGAAATGGTAAAAGCCAAAAATATCCATTACGCAGTAGCACTTGATCCTGACTCAAAAATAGCGATGAACTTCGGTGATATCAGATTAACGCCAACAACATTTTTACTAAATCCAAAAGGTGAAATTGAAAGTCACATCATTGGATTATTTGATCTTGCAGAAATGGAGAAACGTTTAAATCGCTAACCAATAAAGCCATAACTTATTTACTCAATGACCAGAATAACAAGAAACCAGCTAATATGTTGTAAGCGCTCTTTAAACCCAATATAGCCGCCAAATAAAACCAGCAACTACCCGTGCGAATATAAGTGGTCGATACTGAAAAAATCGGGGTTCATACTATTTTGATTAACCAGTTTGAAATCGGCCATCGCTTTTCATGTGACCTATCGTCGGCTCTATAGCACTGTGTCGGTCTATCATCGATTTTAGTCGCTTGGTTAATCTGCGCTTCTGCCCCGACCTTAAGATCCTGATTTCTTCAAGGCCAACCCCTTTATAACCTCTGTCCACAATGGCTGTAGTCGGGGGTCGATCCGTCAGATACTGACTTGCTCAGCCGTTTCATGCAGCGTGTGAGCATCGTAGGGATTGCCGAGCATTGATCACATACTGACAAAAGCTATGTTTAAAAAGCACTTACGGAACAGCCACTGGTGTCAACCTTTATTCGCTGATAGAAACCTTGTTTGACTAAATTTCAGGCATAAAAAAAGCCCTTCGTTGAAGGGCTTTTAGTATAAGAGCTTGGCGATGTCCTACTTTCACATGGCAACCTGCCACACTATCATCGGCGCT
>CAIUWU010000156.1 GCA_903902945.1 uncultured Pseudomonadota bacterium | reverse complement strand
CCCGGTTCAGGACGCAGTCACAGCCGGCCTGCCAGACCGGCCAAGCGTAGTCCGAACCCGAGTCGTTAATCAGGCATCAAAATGGATTGCCAGCCAGATAGTGTCGCTGTCTGAGGGAGTCCACTCGACCCGGTGCCGACAATGCGCCGGGATCAGACAATAATCGCCGGCTTGCAGATTGATGGTTTCACGGTCGGCAAAGCCGATTCTGGCCTGACCTTGCAGCACTAATACCCATTCGTCCTGATGCTGGTCGTACCAGAAGCCGTCAGGACTGCAATGACCATGGGAAACAATGCGTTCGATGCGCAACTGTCGTGTTGTCAGTAGTGTCTGAAACTGCTCGTCAGCGGTCGGTATTGCTAGATCGGCGAAGAGATTGCCGTTCATGATGATGGTGGAATTTGTACCAGAATCCAGGGCTTGACGACCACGGCCCAGACTTCGCTGTCCTGCTGATACCAGTCTTGCGCCTGCAGGTCGCTGACCGGGGCAATCAGTTGGTGCTGCAACCATTGTTGAACCTGCTCTTTGTTATCGATAGAAAACTGATAAGCCACCTCCACCAGATCCAGTGAGGGCGCGACGGCTATTGCTAGTCCGGCAGCAAAAAAACGTTGTAATTCTTTCCAGGGGATCAGGGCGGTTTCCAGATTAACCTTGGCTTTTTCGAGATCGATGGTAGGTTCGGAGATTTGCATTTTTCGGTTTTACGCGGATGTTGTAGTATGCGCGCTATTTTATCGCAACCCTATGAATAAGGTATTGGGAGCCTTCTATGTCGTTATTTTCATCATTTAATAAACGCTCTACCCTGGATGCAGCGATTAAACAGGTTGCCAAGGCGCGTAAAAGCGATGCCGGATCAGCAGAAGCGCTTTATCAGGCCGCTTATCAAGGTTTTGCGACGGTGCTAACGGATAATCTGATTATTTCCGAGGCGCTGTATAACTGGGGGTTTGCATTACTGAATCAGGCCAAGACTCAGGAAGCAGCGCAGGCGATTGAAACCCTCGAAGATGCTATTTCCAAGTTTTCGTTTTGTCTGCTGACAGCGCCTAATTATCTGGCGGCCGCAATTGATGGGGGCGTTGCGTTCATGGAGCTGGCGCGGCTGAGCGGAGAGGATTCTAAAGGCTATTTGTACAAAATGGCGCGGCAGTTTTTCGAAACCGGCTGTGCGATTCAGAAAGGCAGCGCGGCCTATAACCTGGCCTGTCTGCATGCTTTGAATGCGGATCATGATGCCTGTCTGGCAGCCCTGAAACAGGCTTATCAGCATGGGTGTCTGCCCGATGAAGCGGTTATCGTGGCAGATGTCGATATGGTGTCGGTAATTGCAACAGACTGGTTCAAGGCGTTTCTGGAATCGACTAAAGTGGTTGCGGAGCCGGAGCTTTCCGAAGCCGAAAAGCTGGAGAGTCAGATCGACTATGAGCCTAAATTCACACTGAAAAAAACCGAAGAGTTTGATTATTACGCCAAGGATCAGGATTAAAGCCTGATTGTTACGATTCAGGCTTGCTTTGATGACAGGCATTGAGTAAAGCCTGTAAATAGTTAGAGCCCAATTCCCGGGTCAGTGCAATGTTGCGTAATGGAATATTCTCTGGGTCCGGGTAGTGGCTTAACACCTGTTCGATGCTGGCTTCCCGAATTAGATGCAGGATGGGATACGGTGAGCGGTTGGTGTAATTGGAGGCATCATCCTGGCTGACACCATCGAAACAATAGTCGGGATGAAAACTGGCTAACTGATAAATACCTTGATAACCCTGTTCTATCAGCAGGTCATCGGCGATCGCCACCAAATCCAGAAAATCATCAAAATCCTGATACGCAGCCGGAAAAATCAGCAGACTGGTTTCTGTCTCGGCATGGTTATCCAGATAGTCTGCTTCTACAATTAAACCTTCCAGATCTTGCTGCAGATTGCCGTTGTCCAGGCAGATAAAGCGAATGCTGTTACGTTGTTGTTCGCGGCGGGCAAACGGGCAGATGTTGTGCTGAATGACAAAATGCGTCAGCCAATGCTGTACGCTGTGAATAATGAGTGATTGTGACATGGGCGGATTCCGCGGTTAAATTTCTATGCTGAAAAAACTTGTTTATGGTGGTTTGTGGTTGTTATCGGCATCAGCTTGGGCTGAGGTCTATGTCTGGACCGATACCGCCGGTGAGCGGCATTATAGTGATCGGCCTCAGCATAATGCCACACAACTGGCGATCGATCCCGGCGTCGCGCATTATTGGGTCGATAAAGTCTTTGATGGTGATACGGTTTTATTGAGTGATGGCAGAAAAGTGCGTTTACTAGGTATCAATACGCCAGAGGTAGCCGGTGGATTTAAAGCGGCTGAACCCGGTGGCGAAGAAGCCAAAACCTGGTTAACTTCGGTACTGGCGCATCAAAAAGTCAGTATCGTCGGTGACGTTGAGAAACGGGATCATTATCAGCGGACACTGGCTTATATCTTTGATCAGCGCCAGCGCAACATTAATGTAGAACTGGTCAGGCGCGGTCTGGCTGTTGTGAGTATTTATCCGCCTAATCTCAAATATCTGGATGAGTTACTGGCAGCTGAGCGTCAGGCTGAAGCGGAGAGACAGGGAATCTGGGCTAATCCCTATTATGCAGCCAGACATTTTCAGCAATTGAATCAGGATAACTATCGCGGTTGGCAGCGTCTGACCGGGAAAGTGCTTGCTATTAAACACAGTCGCAAATACAGCTATTTGCTGTTTTCCGATGATGTGCAGTTGCAGGTGCCGGATGAATATCAGCAATGGTTTCCGGATTTGGATAGTTATAAGGGTAAACAGCTGGAAGCTAGGGGCTGGATTCATCGGGCTAAGCAGCGTTACAGTCTGCTGATCAGACATCCGGGGGAACTGAAGCTGCTGGATTAAACAAACAAGGGCGATTTTCACGCCCTTGTTGTCTGACCGGAAATGATTAACGGATTTTGTAGTAAACCACACGACGGTTGTTGGCTCTGCCTTCAACCGTATCATTAGTGTCGATAGGTTGCGATTCGCCAAAACCGGTGGCTGTCATGCGTTTTTTATCAATGCCGTTTTTAATTAGCACTTCTTTAACAGCTTGCGCGCGTCTTTGCGATAGTTTCCGGTTGTAAGCATCCGATCCATAGCTGTCGGTGTGACCTTGAATTTCGATCACCAGGCCAGGATTGGTTTTCATGACCTGTATCGCGTTAT
>CAIUWU010000155.1 GCA_903902945.1 uncultured Pseudomonadota bacterium | reverse complement strand
GCCGAGAATGTTGACAGGCAACAGCTGCTTTGTAATTCAACTCAGTTATTGCTGGCTTATGCCTTGGCCTTGAGGGGTATCCAATAATGCTACGAGTCAATCTATTACCTTGGCGTCAGCAATTACGCCAGCAGCGAGTGCAAAAATGGCGGGTAATTTTGATGATTGCTTTGGGTTTGTTGCTACTAATTTCTGTTATTGGTCATGTCTGGTTGTTTCGACTGATCGCGCATCAGCAATCCAGGAATCAATGGCTTGAGCGTGCAAATCAGGATAGTGAATTACAAATTCAACAACAAAAACGAGTGATGAGTGCGAATCAGCAATTGGCCGCAAAGATTGTTGAATTGCAAAGTGTAAAAAAACATCACGCCGAAGAGTTCTTTGTGTTCAGCGAACTGGCTAGTCTGGCAAACAAGGATATTTTGCTGCGAAAGTGTGTGTTGCGAGGCAGTGTCTTCAATGTGGATGGCAAAGCCAAATCAAATCAGGCGTTAACCCGGTTTTTACAGGCATTGGATGATTCGGTCTGGTTTCATGAGCCCAGGTTAAGTGTTATCAAACAGTTGGCAGCCAATACCGATGCTGGAGATAGCGGTGATTTCTCGCTTACGGTAAAAATCGGCAAGCTGTGAGTATCGTGAAATCGGGATTGGATTTTAAGCCGAGGCTGCTTGGTTGGTATCAGTCAAAGCTGTTTTTGTTGGTTATCGCGCTGTTAGTTGCGTGTTTGGGCTGTTACCTGTCTCTGGATGCTCGGTTGATGCGTTGCAAGCAATTGCAGCAGGAAGAAAGTCAGTTGAAAGCCCGGTTGCAAATGAATCGCCAGGAATTGGCAGTGATGCCCGATTACCATCGCCAGCAACAGCAGTTCCAAGCGGAGTGGCTGGCGCTTGATGCGCAATTAGTAAAGCCGGAGCAATTGGCTAAGGTGTTGCTGGTGATTTCGGATTGTATCGTCGGAAATGGCTTGCAAATCAGATTGTTGCAGCCGATGGTTACGGCCCAGGTCGGTCATTATCAGGTCGTGCCGGTCAATGTTCAGATCGCCGGTCCGTATCAAGCCATATTGAGGCTGTTTCATGATATGGGGCATTTTCAGCATTTGTTCAAAATCGACGACCTGAGCATCAGTGCCGAAGCTAATAATCTGTTGCAACTGGCAATGGTCATAAAGCTTTACACATCCGATCAAATCATTAATCAATGAGGAGGTGCAATGAACAATAGTGTATTGCTTATCTGTCTGGGCTTATGGTTGACCGCCTGCAATAAAGAAAGCATTGATGATTTATCCGTGCTGATGACTGTTGATGTTCATGATCAAGTAATCAGTCAGGCGAGTCCTGATGAGATTGGTCGGGACATGGTGTTGCCGGTAATGGTCGATTCAGCAAGAAATCCGTTTGTCTGGGAGGATTCATGGTCGCAAGAACAGGCTGCATTTAGAAAAAAAGAGCCGTTGGAAATGTTTGCTCTGGATAATCTGAAGCTGGTGGGGTCTTTATTGGACCGGCGGCAGGCTTGGGCGTTAATTAAAACCGCAGAAAAGAACATTGTGCATATTCAGTCCGGGCAGCATATAGGGCTGCATGCCGGAGTGGTGCAAAAGATTTCACTCAATAGTCTGGAGATTTCCGAGCCAACTGATAAACCGCTATCTGAAAGCATCAGCACTGTGATGACCTTGGTGCGCTGACAGGAGATCAATGTTAATGATGGGGTTGGCGGGATTATTTAAAACTGTTGGT
The DNA here is from genome assembly GCA_903902945.1 of uncultured Pseudomonadota bacterium. Lineage (GTDB taxonomy): Bacteria > Pseudomonadota > Gammaproteobacteria > Methylococcales > Methylomonadaceae > Methylomonas. Next base: position 5,816 of record CAIUWU010000155.1, on the reverse strand, counting down.
TTAAGGGCTTATCTGGTCTGGTTCTTGTTGGGCTTGAATGGCTGTTTCAGTTCCGGTTGGTCGGCCGAACAGAATCATCAAAGTCTTGAACTGGCCGAGGCGTTTACCCATAGTGAAGTCTCTGATGTGCTGCGTGCTACAGAGACTTCGATGCCTGAGCAAATGCTGGAGTCGATCGAATTCAAAACAGGCGGTCATGGTCAGGGATATTTGAGTTTGACTTTTGCAAAGCCAAATCCGATTGTCAAAATCAGCCGGCATACAGGCGAGTTGCGGTTACAGTTACCGGCTGTTCAGTTGAAACAAGGATTGCAGACAAGTTGGAATCTGGCTGATTCAGCAACCCCGGCAAACAAGCTGGAGATTGAATCGGGTCCCGATGAAGTGCTAATCAGAATTTGGGTTGCCGACGAAAATTATAATTATCAAAGTAATCTGAATGCCAAGGTTTTCAAGCTTGAATTAGCCCCTGTGCATGGCGTTGAATCTAAAGTTCGAACAAATCAACCGGGATCCTACCAAGGCAATAAGCTATCGTTAAATTTTCAGGATATCGATGTGCGTTCGGTTTTGCAGGTACTGGCTGATTTTACTGGGTTGAATATTATTGCTGCCGATACGGTGTCCGGTAATCTCACGCTACGCTTGAATGATGTCCCCTGGGATCAGGCTCTGGATTTGATTTTGAAAACCAAAGGGTTGGCGAAACGACAAGAGGGTAATGTCATTCTGGTTGCTCCGGCGGCAGAAATTACCAAAATTGAACGTGATGAACTGGATGCCCAAAAAGTCATCGATGCGCTAATTCCTTTGAAAACCGATACGATTCAGATCAATTACGCCAAAGCGGTTGAAATCTGTAATGTCTTGCTGGGCTTTGGCAATTTTGGTCAGTCGTCGCAGATTGCAACACCATTGCCTGCCGGCTCCGCTGTCATGCAGAGCGGATGCGGAGTCAGTGGTGGTCATCAGGGCGTGATGCTGCAGGAAGGGGCGACGGTTAAAAGCGAAGGGACGCGAATTGTGTCGCCCAGAGGGGTGGTGATTGTTGATGCGCGCACCAATGTTCTAATTGTTAAAGACACGCCAATGGCGCTGGAAGAAATTCATAAAATGGTAGCTTTGCTTGATGTGCCGGTCAGGCAGGTATTCATCGAAGCGAGAATTGTGGTTGCCAACACCAATTTTGCCCGTAACTTGGGAACCAAGTTTGGGGTTAAAACAAATGCCAGGGATTATCAGCAAGCCGATGGTTTGGCCGAATTAGGTTATACCGTCCAGTCTGCAACTGCAGTGGCCACCGGTGGCATGTCAACATTAGCCGGTACGCTGGCCAGTGGCGCTAATTATTTGTTGGACCTGGAAATACAAGCAATGCAGGCCGATGGTCAGGGTGAGCAGGTCGCCAATCCTCGGGTGATGACCAGTGACAGGGTAAAAGCGACTATCAGTCAGGGGGTGCAGATTCCCTATACGACACAAACCGCCAATATTATTAATACCAATTTCAAGGACGCAGTCTTGCAGTTGGATGTGACGCCACAAATAACCCCGGGTGGCAGCGTCATCATGGAGCTGGATATTACTCGCGATTCTCAGGGAAAAAATGTAATCACCGGTGGTCAGGAGAATGTTGCTATCGACAGGAGAGGCATTAAGACCAAAGTCCAGGTTGAGGACGGTGAAACACTGATCTTAGGCGGGGTTTACGAGAGTAATCTGCTCGACGGCAATAATCTGGTGCCTTGGTTGGGAGAGTTGCCGGGTCTGGGCTGGCTATTCAAAAATCAGTCCAGTCGCCATGACAAGAGTGAATTGCTGGTATTTGTCACGCCCAAAATTGTTGATAGGTCTTTGTTGGCCGGTCGATAGTGTGGTTTAAAAAGTCGAGGCTGTGCTATATTTCCGCCAATTTCAATTTTGAGACAGCGGCTTGGTCTGAAGCTGGTATCGACGTTAATAATGAAAAAAATCGTTCAATTATTTTGCTGGTTATTATTGCTTCAGGCTTGTGGCCAAACCGGCCCACTATATAATCCTGATAACCCTCCCCCTATTTACGTTCCTAAACAATAATCATGGATCATTTTAACTATCGACAACAGCGGTTGTTCGCCGAGGGTGTGTCTCTCGAAAGCATTGCTGCTGAATTTGGTACACCTTGTTATGTCTATTCCCGAGCTACGCTCGAAGCTAATTGGCGTGCCTTTGATCAGGCTTTTGCCGATCACAAGCATTTAATCTGTTATGCAGTAAAGGCGAATTCCAATCTGGCGGTTCTTAATGTCTTGGCGAAATTGGGATCAGGTTTCGATATCGTATCGCTGGGTGAGTTGCAGCGGGTTTTAGCCGCTGGTGGCCGCGCTGATAGAGTAGTCTTTTCCGGAGTGGGTAAGCGGGAAGACGAAATTCTGGCTGCGCTTCAGGCTGGTATTCGCTGTTTCAATATTGAAGTCAGCGGTGAACTCGATCGTATCAATCAGCTGGCTGCACAACTGGGTGTGATTGCGCCGGTTTCGTTTCGGGTTAATCCTGATGTCGATGCCAAAACTCACCCTTATATTTCGACCGGACTCAAAGAAAACAAGTTCGGGATCGATATTGATACTGCGATTACCGAATACCGTCGTGCCGCGCAGCTGAGTCATATTAAGGTGGTCGGAATTGACTGTCATATTGGTTCTCAGTTGACCGAGATTTCGCCGTTTCTGGCAGCCGTTGATCGGGTGCTGGCGTTGGTGGCTGCGTTGCAGCAAGCAGGTATTGAGCTGGAGCATATTGATTTAGGTGGAGGTTTGGGGATTCGTTACCGCGATGAGCAGCCACCGTTGCCGCAAGACTATATTGCCGCCATTCTGCAGCGCTTCGAGCATCTGGATTATGAGATTTTGCTGGAGCCGGGTCGGGCGATTGTCGGTAACGCTGGTGTGTTGTTGACTCGGGTCGAATACCTGAAACCAACCGTCAATAAAAATTTTGCCATCATCGATGCGGCAATGAATGATTTGGTCCGGCCTTCGTTATATGGTGCCTGGCAGGATATCGTCAAAGTCAGTACCGAAACCAGTCAGCCGCAACAAGTCTGGGATTTGGTCGGTCCGGTTTGTGAAACTGGTGACTTTCTAGGTAAGGGGCGTGAGCTGGCTTTGGCGCCCAATGATTTGCTGGCTGTCCGTTCGGCCGGGGCTTATGGTTTCACCATGAGTTCTAATTACAACTCAAGGCCTAGAGCAGCTGAAGTGATGGTTGATGGCGATCAGGTGCATGTGATCAGAGCCCGCGAAACTCTGCAGCAGTTGTGGCAAGGTGAGCAATTACTGCCATAAGGAAGCTTATATGTTGATTAACTTCACCAAAATGCATGGTCTTGGCAATGACTTTGTTGTTATTGATGCCATCAACCAAGCTATCGAACTCGATGCGGAACAGGTTCGCCGGATTGCCGACCGGCATTTTGGTGTTGGTTGCGATCAGTTATTACTGGTTGAAAGACCGTTGCGGCAGAATGCCGATTTCAAATACCGGATCTTTAATGCTGATGGCAGTGAAGTGGCTCAGTGTGGAAACGGTGCCAGATGTTTTGCTCGTTTTGTCAGCGACAAGGGGTTGACCGATAAAAATCCGGTTATTGTCGATACTGATGCCGGACAGTTGTTGTTGAGGTTTGACGATCAGGGCTTGATTACTGTCAATATGGGTGTGCCCAGGCATGCGCCGGAGCAGATACCATTGGCTGTTGCCGAACAGGCCTTGTTGTATCAGGCGCAGCTGAATAATACAGTTGTCTCCTTTGCCGCAGTTTCCATGGGCAATCCGCATGCGGTGATTGTGGTGGAAGATGTGGCTACGGCGCCAGTTGAGCAATGGGGAGCGCAGATGGAGTCGCATAGCCTTTTTCCTGAGCGAGCCAATATTGGTTTTATGCAGATTGTCGATCGGCAAACGGTCAAATTGCGTGTTTATGAGCGTGGTGCTGCAGAAACTTTGGCGTGTGGTAGCGGTGCTTGTGCTGCGGTGGTTGCTGGTGTCGAGCTGGGGCTCTTGGATCGCCAGGTAGATGTTAGTCTTCCAGGCGGGCATCTCAACATTAATTGGGAAGGACGCGGTAAGCCGGTATTGATGAGCGGGCCGGCGGTTACGGTTTTTGAAGGTCAAATGCAAATATGAGAGCTAAAGATATGGATGAGCAGGCTGTAGTTGACTATTTGCTGAATCATCCTGATTTTTTTCAGCATCATCTTGAGCTTTTGGAAAAAATGCATATCCCGCATCCCAGTGGTAATGCGATCTCTCTGATATCAAAGCAACTGGAAGTTTTCAGGCTCAAGCATAAAGAGCAGGAGAGTCAGCTTGCTGCTTTGATCGACATCGCCAGGGATAATGATGCGGCCTTTAATCGGATGCATGAGCTGACTTTGGCGATGCTAGAGGCGCGTGATCTCGAAGATGTGGTTGCCAATCTCGCCGAAGTCTTGAAAGAGTGTTTCCTGACTGATTTTGTTGCGATCAAGATTATCAAGGAATGTCCTGAGTCGCCCGTTAGCAATTTATTTGTTGCAGCGCATGATGCCGGATTGAAATATTTTGCGGATGAGCTAATCCAGAATAAGCCGCGCTGTGGCAGGCCGTCATTTCCTCAGGCGTGTTTTTTGTTTGGTGATGCTGCGCCGGATGTGCGCTCGGCAGCAATTATTCCGATGGTATTCACCGAGATGGAAGGCTTGCTGGCAATTGGTAGCCGTGATGAGGGGCGTTTTCATTACAGCATGGGCAGCCTGTTTCTGACTCAGATGAGTGAAGTGGTCGGTACTCGGCTGATTGCTTTGCTGGCAGATAAAGCTTAATGCACCAGCTATCTGTGCAGCGGCTTCAAATGTATTTTGAGGCGCTGGCAGTTGCCGGGTATTCCCGACAAACCCTGATGGCCTATCGACGGGATTTGGCGTCGCTGCAAATGTTTTGTGATCGATGCGCTATTTGCGACTGGGCAGAATTACAGGTTGTCCATATCCGTCAGTATAGTGCCATCCGGCATGCAGAGTCGGTGAGTGGTCGGACTATTCAGCGTGAGTTGTCGGTTATTAGAGGCTTCTACCGGTATCTGATCAAAAACGGCTGGGCGAGCGTTAATCCTGCCAAGACCGTCCGTGCGCCAAAGTCGATCAAGAAATTGCCCAAAACGCTGGATGTCGATCAGATGCATGGCTTGTTAAGTGCTGCTGCCGATAGCTGGTTTGAGATTCGGGATCTGGCTATGTTTGAGCTGTTTTATTCTTCCGGCTTAAGGCTAAGTGAGCTGGTGATGCTTGATGTTGCAGACTTGAGTCCTGAAGAGGGCTATGTCAGAGTGCGGTTTGCTAAAGGTGGGAAAGCCAGGCAATTGCCGGTCGGCAGCAAAGCGATGATCGCGATTGATCGATGGTTGCAGGTCAGGCCTGAGGGTGGTAGCAGTATGTTTGTCTCGAGGCAAGCTGTGCGCCTGTCAGTGCGAAGTGTGCAACTGCGATTAGAGAGGTGGTCTAAAGCACAAGGCCTTCAAGAGCATGTGCATCCTCATATGCTGCGGCATTCGTTTGCTAGTCATTTGCTGGAAGCCAGTCAGGATATAAGGGCGGTGCAAGAGTTGTTGGGGCATAGTGATATCAATACGACACAAATCTATACGCATTTGGATTTTCAGCATTTGGCCTCGGTTTACGACAAAAGTCATCCTCGAGCAAAGAAAAATTAAGAATTACTTGACCGATCTCAAATGTATGTATAGAATGAGCGGCTCACTTGGTCGCTAAGGCTGAGTGAGGCGACAGCTTCTGAGG
>CAIUWU010000154.1 GCA_903902945.1 uncultured Pseudomonadota bacterium | reverse complement strand
CACTGGTTGCCGATTACCCCGGTCTGACCCGCGACCGCCAGTATAGTCGTGACAAACGCGGTGAACGTGACTGTCAGGTAGTCGAAACCGGCGTTATTTCCGATGATCTGGAAGGCATTGACGCTTTCGCCAAAAAACAGGTCGAAATCGCACTGCAGGAAGCCGATGTAGTGTTTTTTCTGGTCGATGCCCGTGATGGTCTCAACGCTTCCGATGCGGCGATTGCCAATATGCTGCGCAAACTGGGCAAACCGGTAGTGCTGGTCGTGAACAAAATGGACGGCATTGACAGCAATACCGTTACCCATGATTTCTACAGTCTGGGCTTTGGCGAACCGGTACCTATCGCTGCCACGCATGGCCGTAATGTCCATGAACTGCTGGGCGAAATCGACCGCCTGCTGCCTGAAAACGGTGAAGCGATCGAGGAAGAAGATCCCGGTATTGCGATAGCGATTGTCGGCCGCCCCAATGTCGGTAAATCGACGCTGGTCAACCGTATTCTCGGCGAAGAACGGGTGGTGGTATTCGACGAAGCCGGTACCACCCGCGACAGTATTTATATTCCGTTTGAACGTAACGGCGAAAAATTTACCATTATCGATACCGCCGGCATGCGTCGCCGCTCACGGGTATCGCTGACGGTAGAAAAATTCAGCATCATCAAATCGTTGCAGGCTATCGAAAAAGCTCATGTGGTGATTTATCTGATCGATGCCCGCGAAGGCGTCACCGATCAGGATGCTCATATTCTGGGTCTGGTACTAGAAGCCGGCCGCGCCTTGATCATCGGCCTTAACAAATGGGACGGTCTCAGCAGCGAACACCGCGATTTCGTTAAGAAACAGATTGAGATCAAACTGTCGTTCCTCGATTTTGCCGAAAAACATCCGATTTCCGCGCTGCACGGCAGCGGTGTCGGCAAACTGTTTGATGTCGTACACAGCCTTTACGACTCGGCGATGATCGATATGTCAACGCCGGTTCTGACCCGGATTCTGTCCGATGCCATCAAAGATCATCAGCCGCCGCTAGTGGGTGGTCGCCGCATCAAACTCAAATACGCACATCAGGGTGGCCGCAATCCGCCAGTGGTGGTGATCCACGGTGTGCAGACCGATGCACTGCCGGGTGCCTATAAGCGCTATCTGATGAACTATTTCCGGCAACAGTTGCGACTGCAGGGCACACCGATCCGTCTGGTGTTCAAATCGCCGGAAAATCCGTTTCAGGGCCAAAAAAACCAACTCAGCGACCGCCAGCTCAAAAAGCGCAAACGCCTGATCGATTTCAGCAAACGTAAAAAATAAACCGGAGTCCAGCCATGGCTACTATTACTTTTCAAGGCAAACCGATTAATACTTGCGGCGAACTGCCGGCTGTCGGCAACAAGGCGCCTGAATTCAAACTCACCAACCGCAAAATGCAGGATGTCGGTCTGGCCGAATTTGCCGGTAAACGCAAAGTACTCAACATCGTTCCCAGTCTCGACACACCTACCTGTCAGACGTCCACCCGTAAATTCAACGAGAAAGCCGCGCATCTGCACAACACGGTGGTGCTGACCATTTCCGCTGATCTGCCGTTTGCCCAGGCGCGTTTTTGCGAAATCGAAGGCATTAAGCATGTGGTGGCTTTATCGACCTTCCGTTCCAGCTTTGGCGCCGACTATGGCGTCAATCTGCTCGACAGCATTCTGGCCGGTCTGACCGCACGGGCTATTCTGGTGATTGATGAAAACGACCTGATCATTCATCAACAGCTGGTCAGTGAAATCGCTAATGAACCCGATTATGCCAGCGAACTGGCGGCTTTAATCTGACCCGAGGCTGTCGGCAATGCTCAGTTTTATTCTTGCCTGTGTCGGCATGGCTGTTCTGGTCAGCACCCAGAATGAATTTCTGTCACTGCTGGCCACTCCCGCCGGATT
>CAIUWU010000153.1 GCA_903902945.1 uncultured Pseudomonadota bacterium | reverse complement strand
TGCATTAAAGAGCGTTGTGGCATTTGCAAAACGCAAATTAAGGTGATGCGGTGATGGCACTTATAAACCCGAAATCCGCATAGATATTGATAACTTCTCTGTTTCCTAAAATAGCTAGCCATCGGAAATCTCGGGGCTTTCAAAATGCCTCGAGTTCCTTATCAATTAGTTTGAATGACAGATCCATAAATCGCTTACTCAGTAAAGGTTCCGGTAGCTAAAACGATGTCGACAGGTTATCCACCAAGAATTTTAAGACCGCATGAAGCACATTATTACGCTGGCATGGGGCGAACGATGTTTGATCGCGAAATCCGCCCTTACGTACCGGAGATTCAATTAGGTGGCCAAGGTGTGGGCTTCGATAGACTTGACCTCGATAGAGCTTTAGATGAATATAAAACCCGCAACGTGAGGGTTAAGGAGCAACCATCATGGCCAGAAACAAGTTCCCAGGATTGTACTGGGACAAAAAAACAGGGAAAGGTTCTGTCGACAAACGTATCGACGGGATCGGAAGAGTTCGCCACCGCTTTACAGCGAGCTCGCAATCAGAAGCAGAAGCGGAATATCACCGGGCAATAGCCCAGGCGAAGGTTGTTGCATCAACGCCCGAGCGAAAGCTATTCCGTGAAGCGGCAACTAAATATTTATCGGAGGAAACAAAATCGAGCATTGATCGAGATGCACAATGTTTGGCGAATCTGGATCCTTGGATTGGTCATTTGCGTGTAGATCAGATCCATCAAGGGTCGATACAACCCTACATTGAACATCGCAAAAATCAAGGCATTAAGAGCAATACCATTGCACGAGAACTTGCAGTTGTCAGACGCATTTTGACACTGGCATCTCGGGTATGGCGTGATTTGGACAATCAGCCTTGGCTGCCAACGGCGCCTTTATTCCGAATGCCCGACTGGAAAGATGCTGCAAAGCCATATCCGCTTTCGATGGATGAGCAGCAACGTTTTTTTGGAGAATTGCCAGAGCATCTGGTGGAAATGGCTTTATTTGCAATTCATACCGGTGCCAGAGAGCATGTCGTGACCGAATTACGTTGGGAGTGGGAGGTTCGGATACCAGAAATCAAGTCATCGATTTTCCTGGTTCCTGGCGCATTCACTAAAAATGAGACCACCTGCATGCTTGTGCTCAATAGTGTCGCCAGAAATGTCATTGAGACCAGACGGGGGAAATTGGATACCCACGTATTTGGATTTAGAAACAAGCCAGTTGGGCGGATGCATAATACGGCTTGGAAAAAAGCATGGGTCAGGTCAGGACTTCCTGTCGGTGACGATGTTTTATCGGGTCCGCATAACCTTAGACATACATTTGCAAGACGCCTGCGTTTGGCGGGTGTGCCATTGGAAACGCGTAAAGCACTGATGCATCACATTGATGGTGATATCACCATTCACTATTCGCCGGCGGAAGTGGGTGAGTTGGTAAGTGCAGTAGAAAAACTAATTTCTGTGGAAGGGGTGACCATGTTGCGTTTAGCATCATGATTTACCCACTGGGTAATTTGGAAGATTGCAGGCATAAAAAAACCAGTCGCCCGAACAAAGCTAACTGGTTGATTTTTATATCGAATTGATGGTGGGTCGTGTGCGATTCGAACGCACGACCATCGCATTAAAAGTGCGGTGCTCTACCGGCTGAGCTAACGACCCGAGATATCCGTATATTATAAACCGCTTAAAAAATTTGGCAAGAACTTTTTATCATTTTTTAAAAGTAAAGGCATAGCATATTGCAAAAGCACCTACTCACTAGCCAATACTTTAGCTAATTGAGCGGCAGGCACATAACCTGGCAAGATGTTGCCCTTTTGCGTAACAATCATCGGCGTGCCAGTCATACCAAACGACTCACCCAGAGCCATGTGCTCATCGATAGGATTTTCACATTCTTTGGCATCTGATACGGTACCTTTCTTGGCAGCCGTCAGAGCCTTATTGCGATCTGGCGAACACCACACTGAAATAGCTTTGCTGTATGACTCAGAGCCCTTGCCTGCCCGAGGGAAAAACAAATAGCGAACTGTTATACCCTGCGCAAGATACTGATCAATTTCTGAATGCAGCTTCCGGCAATAGCCGCAATCGATATCGGTAAACACCGATACCACATATTTTTGTGCCGGTGCTTTAAAGACGATCATGCGTTGCTCGCCCATCTTATCCAAGGCCGCTTTACGCACTTCACCCAGCTTTGATTCACTGATGTTTTTCTTGGCCTCAGCATCAAACAACTGCCCTTGCAGCAAATATTTGCCATCCTCTGAAGCATAAAAAATATTCGCCCCCGACACTACTTCATACAAACCTTTAACCTCGGCAGGCTTGATACTATCAATCGGCTCCGAGGGCATATAGTTGGCAAGGGCTTTTCTGACTGCAGCCTCATCGGCCAACAGCGGACTGGTGCTGGCCATTAAAGCCAACAATGCGGTAACTTTGATTACTGTTTTCATAAACTTCACTCGGTAGAGGTGACTAAACGATATGTTTTAACTGAATAAACGCCCTAAATCCATAAACATGGCGATAAGCATCAAAAAGAGCAAAAACAACATTCCCAATTTCTGGAAATACAGTTGCACAGTATCAGAAACCGCACTGCCCTTGATAGCCTCTACGACATAAAACAGTAAATGGCCACCATCCAGCATCGGTACCGGCAGCAAATTCAAAACCCCCAAACTGATGCTAACCAGCGCCAGAAAACGCAGAAAAGCAGTAAAACCCATCTCAGCTGATTGTCCGGCGTACTGGGCGATGCTGATCGGTCCACTCAGATTTTTAACCGAAGCTTCACCAATAAACATATTTCCCATCATCTTTAGGGTTGCCAGTGCATAGAATCCGGTTTTTTCAAAGGCTAACGGCAGCGCATCCACCATTGAATAAGCGTAATCGACTTTCAAATCATCAATCAGATTTTGCGCAACCGACACACCGGCACCGATCTTGCCGACTATCTGTCCGCTTTCCATAGTCTCCTGACGCGGCACAATCTGCAGCGGCAACTGCACTCCATCACGCTGAATCTGCAGATTAATGTTAGCGCCTGGCTTGCCCTGGACATAATTGACCCATTGTTGCCAGTCATGAATGGCAATGCCATCGGCACTGATAATCAAATCACCTGATTTTAAACCGGCTTGTTCAGCAACATCATGCTCAACCAGTTTACCGATCACTGGTGGAATTAATGGCGTCCACGGCTTTAAACCCAAACGCTGATGCAAGGTATCAGGGTTCTGGATATCGGCATCGGCCAGCAACAACACCCGCATCTGCTGATCACCGTCCAGTGTTTTCACGGTGACGACAAGATCATGGCGGCCATTCAAGGCTTGTGACAGCAGTTCATCAAAAGCAACCGCCCAAGTGGGGGTAGGCTTTTGATTGATACTAATAATTTCATCTCGTTCTACAAATCCTGCCTGAGCAGCCAAAGTACCCGGTTCGATTTTGCCTATCACCGGTCTGATCCCGGTTTCACCAAGCACCAGAATCAACCAGAACAAAATCACTGCCAATAGCAGATTGGCCAGTGGCCCAGCGGCAACAATTGCCGATCTGGTCAACAACGGCTGGCGATTAAAGGCATACGGCAAATCTTCGGAACTGACATCGCCTTCGCGTTCATCAACCATTTTGACGTAACCACCGACAGGAATCGCGGCAATCACAAACTCGGTATCATGCCGGCTTTTTTGCCGGGAAAATAAGACCTTGCCAAAACCTATCGAAAAACGAATGACTTTAACCCCTGTTTTACGCGCCACCCAGAAATGACCGAACTCATGAAATGCCACCAATATAGCGATGGCAATTATGAAAAAAAACAGGGATTGCAAACCCGCCATCTCAGGCCACGATGTCGGCAATCATGCGTTGCGAAACGATGCGCGCCTCGCTATCAGCCTGCAACACTCGCTCCAAAGTATCGGCGCTATCGGGTTTGAATTCAGCCATGGTACGTTCGATAATTTTGGCAATATCGGTAAAACGGACTTGCTCATTCAGAAATGCATCCACAGCAATTTCATTGGCGGCATTCAATACCGTCGGCATGATGCCGCCGGCCTTAATCGCCTCATAAGCCAATCTGAGACAAGGAAAACGCTGTAAATCCGGTTGCTCAAAGTCCATATGCCCCACCTGGAAAATATCCAGCGGCGCCACCCCCGAATCAAAACGCTCCGGCCAGGCCATCGCGTGTGCAATCGGGGTACGCATATCAGGGTTACCCATCTGCGCCAGCACCGAGCCATCGACATAATCCACCATTGAATGAATGATGCTCTGCCGGTGAATCACCACCTGAATATCGTCCGGATCCATATTGAACAACAAACAGGCTTCGATCAGTTCCAGACCTTTATTCATCATGGTCGCCGAATCCACCGAAATTTTACGGCCCATATCCCATTTAGGATGCGCAACCGCCTGCTCCGGGGTTACTGTATCAAGATCGGCAATCGGTGTGCTGCGGAAAGGACCACCCGATGCAGTCAGCAAAATCCGCCGCGCCTGTTTGGCGGTTTGCCCGGTGATGTAACCAGCCGGCATACATTGAAAAATCGCATTATGCTCACTGTCAATCGGCAGCAGACTGGCGCCAGAATCCTTGACCGCTTGCATAAAAATCTGCCCAGACATCACCAGCGCTTCTTTGTTGGCCAATAAAACGGTTTTACCAGCTTTCGCGGCAGCCAACGTTGGCAACAACCCGGCAGCACCGACAATTGCCGCCATCACCGCATCAACGTTATCCAGTGTGGACACGGTTTGCAGGGCTTCGGCACCGGCCAGCACTTTCAGATCAGCCAGCTCAGCTGAACCGGCGATTTTGGCTTTAAAGGCTTCGAGGTTATTTTCATTGGCGACAACGGCATATTCAGGTCTATGCGCCAGACATTGCTCATATAAAGCCTCGATATTGCCATTAGCGGTTAACGCCACCACCCGATATTGATCAGGATGGCGTGCGACTACATCCAGCGTACTGACACCGATTGAGCCGGTTGCTCCCAAAATGCAAATGCCTTTCATGAAAATACACTCCGACCAATTAATACAATACCCGCATAGAAAAACGGTGCCGCGGCAATGACGCTATCAACACGATCCAGAATGCCGCCGTGACCCGGCAGCAGACTGCCACTGTCTTTGACACCCTTGCGTCTTTTAATCAGGCTGAAAAACAAATCCCCATAAATCGACACCAGCACCGTCAGCACTGATAACAAAATCATATCGACTGCCATCAGAACCACTAATTCAGAGCCGTCCTGCTCAAAGGCCGACAAACCGTAATAGACACGCAAGGCCACACCAGCCAGCACCGCTGAACCCAAAGCACCATACATACCCTGTACGGTTTTACCCGGACTGATTTCAGGCGACAGCTTGTCTTTACCCCATTTTTTACCCACGAAATAAGCACTGATATCAGCCAGCCAGATCAAGGCCAGAAAATACATCACCATGCCAGGACCATAATAGGCTCTGAGTTTGGTCAGAAACATCCAGGCCGAAATCAACACCAGCCAGCCAATAAAAGTTTGTACCACCGGCTTGATCTGCATTTGCAACAATTCGGTCGACGCCTGTCTGATCAGCATCATGGTGAACACCCAGAACACCACCGGTGCAATCACCAACCACTCCAGAGCATCGGAATAATTTTTGATCTCCGGCCATTCCAGTAATTCGGCCATCACCTCCAGAAACACGGTCCAGTAAGTCACGCCCAACATAGGCAAAATCAACCATAACAAAAACTGAAGTTTCTTACTAAGGCTATCCACATTGGTCAGATCAAGCCATTCCCAAGCCGCAGCCAATGTAATGAAGGCGATAAACAGTGAAAAATAAATGGCAGGCAACTCCAATACTGCCAGGATAGCGACAGCAGCCAATACTAATGCCGTAATAATGCGTTGTATTAACATAAACTTAGTTCTAATTATGGTTAAAGATAACAACTTAACGTTTCAGTTGGTTCATTTGTTCACCGGTATGACCAAACCGACGCTGCCTGGTTTTAAAACTGATGATAGCTTGTTCAAGCACATCCTGATCAAATTCGGGCCATAACACATCAGTAAAATAAAATTCCGTATAGGCTAATTGCCATAACAGAAAATTACTGATTCTTTCTTCACCGCCCGAGCGGATAAACAGATCAGGCTCTGGCAGATCGGCGGTTACCAGATATTGGTTGATCAACTGTTCGGAAATATCTTGCGGGGCCAGTTCGCCCTGCTGAATTGCGAGACTGATTCTTTGCAGGGCTTGGGTAATATCCCAACGCCCGCCATAGTTGGCAGCAATCACCAGCGTCAGGCCGGCATTATTGGCGGTCTGCGCTTCGGCCGCCAGGATCTTGGCCTGCAACTTTTCGGAAAACGCTGATTTATCACCAATGATTTTCAGGCGAATATTGTTGTCATCCAGTTTATCGACCTCAGACTGCAAGGTTGCCATGAACAAATCCATTAACAAATTCACTTCATCCTGAGGCCGGCGCCAATTTTCGCTGCTAAAGGCAAACAGCGACAACACCTCGACACCCGACTTGGCACAATATTCGACAATTTTCCTGACCGCCTTGACCCCCGCATGATGCCCGAGAACCCGAGGCATCAGCCGTTTCTGCGCCCAGCGACCATTACCATCCATGATGATGGCAATATGTCTTGGATTGGGGTTTTCAGTAATAAGCACGGAATCAACAGACATGATCTTGGCTTACATCGACATCAAGTCAGCTTCTTTGTCTTCAAGATGCTTTTCAACTTCTTTGATGTACTGATCGGTTAATTTCTGAATCTTTTCCTCAGCCTGACGGGCATC
>CAIUWU010000152.1 GCA_903902945.1 uncultured Pseudomonadota bacterium | reverse complement strand
TTAGAAAGAAATCCGCAATTAAAACTGATCATGGTCGGCGATGAGTCGGTGATTGCACCGTTATTGTCCGAGGCTCTGGTTACTTACCAAGGCCGTTTATCGATTCAGCACGCCTCACAGGTAGTGGAAATGGATGAGCCGCCGCAAAAAGCGCTGAAGAATAAAAAAGATTCTTCAATGCGGGTGGCGATCAATCTGGTTCGTGATGGTCTGGCGGATGCCTGTGTCAGTGCCGGTAACACCGGTGCGCTGATGGCTACTGCCCGTTTTGTTTTGAAAATGATTCCGGGTATCGAAAGACCGGCGATCATTTCTACCTTGCCGTCGGTGTTTGGTCATACCCACATGCTGGATCTGGGAGCCAATGTCGACTCCAGTGCCGAGCATTTGTATCAGTTTGCCGTGATGGGTGAAGAAGTCGTGAAAGCGGTGGAAAACATCGAGCGTCCGCGAATTGGTCTGCTGAATATCGGTGAGGAAGACATGAAAGGCAATGAACAGGTCAAAGCGGCTGCCAAATTGCTGGAAAATTCTTCGCTTAACTATATCGGCTATGTCGAAGGTAATTCGATCAATGCCGGTCATGTCAAAGTTGATTTGATTGTCACCGATGGTTTTGTGGGCAATGTCGCTCTCAAATCGATTGAAGGCGCGGCCAAAATGATCGGTACCAAGCTGAAAGACAGTTTTTCCAGAAACTGGCTGACCAAGCTGGCGGGATTAGTGGCCTATCCGGTGTTGAAATCTTTTAAAGACAGCATTGATCCGCGTTTATACAACGGTGCCAGTTTTATCGGTTTGCGCGGACTGGTAATCAAAAGTCATGGCGGTGCCGATGCTCTGGCATTTGCAACGGCCATCCATCTGGCCGAAGTCGAAGTCGGGCATGATGTAATTCGCAAAATTGGCGAGCGTATTGAAAAAGCACTCGAAAAGAAGGTGGCAGAATGACAATCTGGTCAAACGTGATTGGTACTGGCGGTTATCTGCCAGCCACGATACGCACCAATCATGATCTTTCTGAAATGGTTGATACCACGGATAGCTGGATTTACGAGCGTACCGGTATCAAGAGTCGGCGGATTGCCGATGTTCACGAAACGGCTTCCAGTATGGCCGAAATTGCCGCGCGTCAGGCCATCGAGATGGCCGCTATCGACGCCGAGCAGATTGATCTGATTATCGTTGCTACCGGTACTCCTGACCGGGTTTATCCCAGCACCGCCTGTCTGGTTCAGGAACGTCTGGGCATTAAAAACTGTGTCAGTTTTGATATTCAGGCGGCCTGTTCCGGTTCGGTATTCGGCTTAAGCATCGCCGATCAGTACATCAAGACCGGTTTCGCCAAAACCGTACTGGTGATTGGTTCCGAGGTCTGTTCACGCATCGTCGACTGGACCGACCGTTCCACCTGTATTTTATTCGGTGACGGCGCCGGTGCCGTATTGCTGGCTGCCAGCGATCGGCCGGGTATTCTGGCAACCCATATTCACTCTGATGGCGGTTATGAAGACCTGTTGTATTGTCCCAATCCGCAAGCTGCGGCGCAGGTCAGGCAGGATGAAGCCGGTTTCATTTCGATGCGCGGCAATGAAGTCTTCAAAGTAGCCGTCAACACGCTGGGCCGCATTGTCGACGAAACGCTGGAAGCCAACCATCTGCAGCAGTCTGATATCGACTGGCTGGTGCCACATCAGGCCAACACTCGCATTATCGCCGCGACGGCCAAAAAACTCGGCATGTCGATGGATCAGGTAATTCTCACATTGGAAACACAAGGCAATACCTCATCTGCCTCAGTATTGCTGGCCTTTAATCAGGGCGTACGCGATGGCCGTATCAAACGGGGCCAGACCGTGCTGATGGAAGCTTTTGGTGCCGGTTTTACCTGGGGCTCGGCGCTGCTCAAATTCTAAGAAGATATGACTCAACAACACAATTTAGCTTTTGTATTTCCTGGCCAGGGTTCGCAATCGGTCGGTATGCTGGCCCAGTTGGCTGACACCTATCCGGTAGTCAAACAAACATTTGCCGAAGCCTCCGAAGTTCTCGGTTTCGATCTGTGGGATCTGGTTGCCAATGGTCCAGATACCGAACTCAATAAAACTCAAAATACCCAGCCAGCAATGCTAGCCGCCGGGGTTGCGGTCTGGCGTGTCTGGTGCGAACAAAGCCCGGTCAGACCTGCCTGGATGGCAGGCCACAGTTTGGGCGAATACACCGCGCTGGTGTGTTCCGGTGCCATCGCCTTTGCCGATGCCATCAGGCTGGTAGCAGAACGTGGCCGTTTAATGCAGGAAGCCGTGCCAGCCGGTGTGGGTGCGATGGCTGCGATTATCGGTCTCGATGATCAGCAAGTTGTCGCGGGTTGTGCCGAAGCGGCCAATGGTGCCGTGGTGGCGGCAGCCAATTTCAATGCACCGGGTCAGGTGGTGATTGCCGGTGAAACAGCCGCTGTTGAACGGGCGATGGAAATTCTCAAAGCCAAAGGTGCGAAACGGGCATTACCATTGCCGGTCAGTGTGCCGTCACACTGCGCGCTGATGGCTGCTGCCTCTGATCAGCTGAATGCAGTATTAGAAACGATTAGCGTCAACCAGCCGGAAGTCACGCTGGTTCACAATGCCGATGTGCAGTCGCATCCGCAGGTGGATGAATTGCGTCTGGCGCTGAAACAGCAATTATTCATGCCAGTGCGCTGGGTCGAATGCGTGCAGCATATGCAACAGCAGGGCGTTACCCAGTTTGTGGAATGTGGTCCTGGTAAAGTTTTGCTGGGTCTGAACAAACGGATTGCCGCTGAAGCAAGTCATGCCAGTGTGTTTGATAACGATTCTTTAAACGCTGTTTTGGAGCAGTTAAATGGATAAAAAACTTGCTATCGTCACCGGCGCCAGCCGGGGTATTGGTCGGGCGATTGCCGAAAAATTAGTCGCTGATGGTTTTTTTGTGGTGGGTACTGCTACTTCGGCCAATGGCGCTGCGGCAATTTCTGAGTATCTGGGCGACAACGGTAAAGGTTACGAGTTGAATGTGGCCGATGCCGCTTCGATTCAGGCTTTTATCGATAGCATCACCGATAGTTACGGTACACCGGCGGTACTGGTCAACAATGCCGGGATTACCCGTGACAACCTGTTGATGCGAATGAAAGACGAAGAATGGGATGACATCATCAATACCAATCTGACTTCTATTTTCCGTATGTCCAAAGCCGTATTGCGCGGCATGATGAAAGCCCGTTATGGCCGGATCATCAATATTTCTTCCGTTGTCGGCTCAACCGGTAATGCCGGTCAGACCAACTACGCTGCGGCCAAAGCCGGTATGGTCGGGTTCTCGAAATCGATGGCTAAAGAAGTCGGTTCGCGTGGCATCACTGTCAACACAGTGGCGCCGGGTTTTATCGATACCGATATGACCAAGGAACTGAGCGATGATATTAAAAACGCCCTGCTGGGTTCGATAGCGCTGGGTCGTCTGGGTGAGCCGGCGGAAATTGCCCATGCCGTATCATTCCTGGCTTCCGAACATGCATCGTATATCACCGGTGAAACTCTGCATGTCAACGGCGGCATGTATATGCCGTAGTCTGTTGGCTGATTGATCAGCAAAAAAAACCGGCGTTAAAGCCGGTTTTTTTATGTCTGAAACCCAGGGTTTTAACTGGCGTTAGCTACCAAAGCCGGTTTGGCAGTGAAAATCCGTTTGAACTGCGGCATAAAGCTGGCGGTAATCGGAATCGAATAGAAACAGTACATCGCCGCTGCTTCGCCGGTGCTGACCCCGAACAACCATTGCGGCATAAACAGGGTCAGCAGCGCCCCAGCGCAGTGGTAAGAGCCGATCCGCCAGTTGTTTTGCCAGACAAAGCCGCTGAATGCCAGCGCAAACAGTGAACCGTGGGTGACGAACAGGCCAAAGGCGCTGGGGATGGCATAGCCGACATGGTAAATCCCCATAAACAGACAGCCGACCAGATTGCCGATAAAGTTGGGCTGAATCCCGAATAACTGCCACTCTTTAGGCAGGAAGCTGCAAATGATGAACAGACTGCTCAGGCTGCTGCCGATAAAAAAAGCTTTTTTCAATGCCAGCTTGTCGGTGGAGTAAGTGGCCAGTGCTGGCATGATGGCAAAAGCCTGTAGATCAATGTGATAGGTTGAAAGCTCGCTGAGCAGCAAATTAGTGCCGTATCCGCACTGATCCGCAACCGGGTAGGCGAAGTACTGAATCAGTTCCATCAGCGAAAAATGAAAAATCGCATAAGCGCGGGCCAGACGTACCCAGAAGCTTTCTGTCTTGTCCTGATAGGTAATCGCTGATGCGACAAAGCCCGCCATTCCCAGCCCTAATGACATGTTGGCACTAAAACACATAATTCATCCGTTGTTATTTGTTGTTAATGTTAAAAGAAAACCGCTGCCATAAATTTGGCAGCGGGACACAATACACGGCTCTGTCCAGGTTTGCAGCAATTTTTATACCAGGCTTGCCAGCCATAAGCGGATTCGGAGCCCCCATTCGCTGGTATAACCGCTGCTGTTAAAAACAATCTTTCCCGAGCTATCGGTGAAAAACACCGCCGGTACTGCTTTGACGCCATAGTGCTTGGCGATGTCACCATAACGATCATTGACCACAGGCCAGCTTAACTGGTGCTGAGTCAGATACTCTTGTAATTCAGTGTCATCGCCGGAACGCAAGGCAATGCTCAGCAGGGGTTGGTCGGCGGCGACTGCGGAAACCGCAGATTGCATCAGTCGGCAGACGCCACACCACTCGGCCCAGAAATAAATGATGCCGGGTTTGTGATCGATTACCGACAAAGCCGGCGCGTTTTGTAGCGTAGTTTTTTCAATTGCTGGTAGCGGACCGGTGGCCAGATCATGGCTGCGCAAGAACTGGCCGGCAAAGATCACCAGCGTGAACAGCAGGTAAAAGCCGTATTTTTTCAACATTACAATCCTTGCATCAAGCGGCCGCCATGTTGTTTCAGCCAGCGGCGTGGCTGTTGATAATCAGGCAGGTGTTGTTCCACCAGTTGCCAGAATGCCGGTGAATGGTTTTTGTGCTGGATATGGCATAGCTCGTGAACTACTACATATTCCAAGGCACTGGCCGGGGCCATGATCAGCAGCCAGTTGAGATTGATGTCGTTATGAGGGCCGCAGCTGCCCCAGCGGCTTTTCTGGGTTTTGATGCGAACACTGCGCGGATACAGGCCAAAGCGCGGGGCGTGGTGAGCAATCAGCAGCTCGGCCTGCTGTCGGGCTTGCTGTTTCATCCAAGCGCTCAGCGCCAGACGGATTGTCGCCGACTGATCGGTTGCCGCCGGCAGCTGATCCGGTAATTCAATCAGCAGGCTGTCGGCATCGGCTTGTTGAATGCGGATGCGTTTGCCTTGATGAGTGGCCAGATGTAATTGCAGTTTCTGATCCTGAAAGGGAATTGCTGCACCATGTTGATATTGTG